>JAHIMN010000225.1 GCA_018896395.1 Verrucomicrobiota bacterium
CACATCCCCGGGCCGGGTGGCGATTTCAATTTGCCCGTCAGGCCGATGGCGCGGGGTGAGGCGCGTGGCGCCGCGCGTGATGCGCGGCAGGGCCCACTTGGCGGGCGCTATCCGGCATACGCCTCCCTGCCGGGACACCATCTGGGCTGAGCGTGGCCGGCTATTTTTCCATGTGATATCCACAACGAATCCGCCTCGGGCGCACAAGCCTTTCACCGAGCCTTCCGGCCAATGGCGGGGCAGGCTGGGTAGTAATCTGAGGATGCCCTGGTGGGATTGCAGGAGCATCTCGGCCACGCCGGCCGCGCCGCCCAAATTGCCGTCAATCTGGAAGATGCGCGGCGGATGCAGATCAAGGAGCGTCTCCGTGGCAAAATCGGTGATCAAATGGCGCAGATGTTGATAGGCCAGTTCGCCGTCGCGGAACCGGGCCATACAGCACACTGTCCATGCCCGGCTCCAGCCCGTATGTCCGCCATCGCAGGCCAAACGCCGGAGCAGGGAGACCCGCGCCGCCTGATAAAGTTCAGGTGCGATCTCAGGCGTGATCTGATCGCCGGGGAACAGGGCAAACAGATGGGAAATATGCCGATGACCGGGTTCGGATTCTTCGTAATCCTCCAGCCATTCCTGGAGCTGGCCATGACGGCCAACTTGCAGGGCGGGCAAAGCACGAAGAATTTTTTGCCAGGCCTTGCGTTTGGGCGCATCCATCCCCAGAATTCGGCTGGCTTGAATGGCATGGGTCAGTACATCATAAATCAATTCCAGATCCATGGTCGCTGCAATGCACAGTGAGACCGGCCGGGTGCCGCCCTGGAAATAATTTTCCGGCGATTGGGATGGAACCGGTACCAGGCGACCTTGCGGGTCCCGGGCCAGGTAACTCTCGTAGAATGCCGCGACGTCCCGGAAAAACGGATAGGCCCGGTTGCGGAGAAAAGCGCGGTCGCCGCCGAATTCATAGCGCCACCAGAGGTGCTGGGCCAGCCAGGCGGCCGCGCCGGTCCAGACATCCCAGCCCCGCGACTCGGGCGTTGCCCGCCCCCAGGGATCAGTCTGGATCGGGAAAAAAACACCCCGGCAGTGATACAGGTTCCTGGCCATAACACGGGCATGCGGTACAAACCGCTCGATATGGTCGAACAAGGGCCCGCCCAAATCGCCCAGTTGGCAGACTTCCGCCGGCCAGTAATTCATCTGCAGGTTGATGTCGTGATGCAGGTCGCATTCCCAAGGCGGTTTGATGTTTTCGTTCCATTTGCCCTGCAAATTAAGCGGCAGGCCGCCGGGTCGGGAACCGCTGATGAGCAGATACCGGCCGAAGTTGAAATAGAGCGCCATCAGATCATTGTCCGCATGGCCTGCACGCAGGTCGGCCAACCGCTGGTCGGTCGGTTTGGCGGGGCCTTGCCCGAGATTCAGCGCCACGCGGTTGTACCAGGCGCGGAAGGCCAATGTGTGCGAGCGTAGCAAGGTCTTCCAGTCCGCCGGCGCGGCGTCGATCTGCCGCCGCGCCTGAGCCAAAGGATCCTCGCCGTCGTGCGCGACGCCGATCGCAAGCACAATCAGCGCTTCATTGGCCTTTTCCACGCGTAGCGCCGCGGCGCGCCGGTCGGGCTTGATTCGGCCGCCGTGCGTGTGAATGCGGGCGCTGATGGCAAAACGCGAGCCTTCCGGGAATGCGCCCAGCAACTCGATGGTATTCGTTCCGGTCTGGGGGGTCAGCGTGCAGTCCGGATCGTCACAGCGTGCCAGGCTGGCCGTGAAGGTGAGCGTCCCTGCGCGGGAGGTCGTCAGATGAATGGCGATCACGGGGTGCGTGGCATGCGCAATACATTCGCGCGCGTAATGCGCGTTGCGCGCCACGTATGTCACACGCGCCACGGCGGACGCCAGGTTCAGCGAGCGTCGGTATGCCGTGATCCGCGCGGCAGGCGTTTCAATCCGGAGGTCACCGGCCGGCTGATAGGAATCCACGCGATTGGGCTTGCCGGAGATGCCCCCCAAGCCACCGAGCTCCTTGTTGGCCAGCGAGGCGGCTTCATATACCTTCCCCTGGAAAAAGAGCTTGCGAATTTTTGCCAGTGCCTGATATTTGGGCGGCGTATCGCGCAACCGGTGCTTGGCGCGCCAGAGCCATTCGTGATTGAGCGCCAAACGCTCGACAGGCATCTGGCCCAGGACCATGGCGGCCAGATGGCCGTTGCCGATTGGGAGCCCTTCTTTCCATTCGCGCGCCGGATGGTCATACCACATTTGAGAAGACATGCATTCGCTTTCGTTTTTCAGTAATTCTCGTTATGGGTTACGATGAGCAGCGTGATCCACCTCGTTCAATAGTTCCTTGGTGAGCTTGGGTGCGTTAATGTCCTTGTGCTTGAGGAGGGCCGGATTCACCACCATCAGGTTGGGGTCCTCGCCGCCGATGGTTTTAATGCGGCCGTAGGCCGACACGCAATCGTTGGTTGTTAAGCCGTTAGCCAGTTCCAGCGACAGTCGTTTGGTAATCACAAGGGCGACCTTCATATCGGAACTGGGCTCGATCGTCATGACCGTTACGGCGCCCTTGACCGGCTGGTCTTGCTTGACGGCGGTCACCCGCAAATAGCGGAGGGTATGAAAAATCCCCAAGGCCTGTTTCTGCAAGACCTGTTTTCCCGCGGCATTGTTGGTGGACCAGGCGAGGGCCAACTCATTGCCGTTGCGCACCGGTTCGGCTATGCCCTCGGGCGCGAATCCGAGGCACAAGCCGACGGCAAAAAAAGCGCATACTGTAAACATGTTCTTCATTTATTTGCTCCCGTGTTGAAAGGATTCTTGACCGGCCACCCAAACTGGATTAGATTCTACTTCGTTGAGTCTGTCCCCCCCACTTTCCGAGCCAGGGCGAGAGTTAGTCTGAATCTGTTGTTGATCATAGATCATGAGCCCGGGTTTGTCCATCCCCAACAAATGGAGCGCGTAGAGCGCGTGTAATCAACTGATGGGGAAATGCGGCATGAATTCGCGATTAGACTACGAGGCAATTCCCGATTGGACACGTTTGCGCGAACGCTATCTTGCGTTCTGGCGTAATGAAGTGGCCGACGAGTGCATTATCGCGCATATCCAGAATCCAAATCCGCATCAGCCGGAGCCGGAATCATGGATGCAAGCAGCTGCAAAGGAAAATTACTTGAACCCGGAAATGTTTTTTGCGTTACAGAACTGGCGGCGCACGGCCTGGAATTGGCATGCTGATCTTTTCAAATACCGTATCGCTTCTTATGGGCCGAACGTCTTTGTTGGCTTCGTCGGCGGACAGCCAATGTTCGGGGAAAACACGGTCTGGCACGAACCGGTCATTAATCGTCTGGATGCGGCCGACCGGCTGCACTTTGATGAAGACAACCACTACTGGAAAAAACATCTGGAGACGATCGATTTCTACAGTAAAAAACTGGCTGGCGTTGAACAGTTCGGTATGACCGACTTCGGCGGACCGTGCGACTGGATATCAACCTTAATGCCGACCGAGAATTTCCTGGTCGCGGCGATTGAAGACTCCGACCGCATGCGGGATTTTGTCCTGCGTCTTGCGCGCGAGTCTAATCGGGCTTACGACATCCTCTATCCGCGCATCACGCGGAGGAACGACGGCATTGTCAACTGGATGCCGGTCTGGAGCGATCAACGGATGGGAACGGTGCAGGACGACGTGGCCATCAACTTCTCGCCCGCTCTATATGCCGAGGTGTTTCTGCCGGCGTTGCGGGAGATGGCGAGCCATACCGAAAAAACGGTGTTGCACTGGCACGATGGCTGCTCACAGCATTTGGATGCGCTTCTGGGTGTTAACGAGATCGACCTCATCCAATACGGCCATGATCCGAACAGTGGGGTCTTCACCCAAAAAATTCCCGAGATGCAACGCATTCAGGCAAGCGGCAAGAAGTTGTTTATCAGCTGTGTCGCGGCGCACGAGGTGGAGACATTTATCCGGGCGCTGGATCCGCGGGGGCTGATGATGATCATCAACACGGCCAGCGACGAGGCATCCCGGCAGATGCAAGACGATGTGAGCCGTTGGACAAAGGAGCGCATGGGGGCTCTCGGCATCTAACCATCAACCCGTGAAAGCGGGGCATTCATTTAAAAACCATGCCAATTATTGACTTCCATACGCATGCCTTTCCGGACGATCTGGCGGCACGGGCGGTACCGGCGATCGCCAAGAATGCCGGCGTGCCGGCGATGTTGGATGGCAAAGTGGTGTCCCTCCTGAAGTCCATGGATCAGGCCGGTATTGAGCGGTCGGTGGTCTGTTCCATCGCCACCAAGCCGGCGCAGTTCCAAAAAATTCTGGACTGGTCAAAGTCGGTACGTTCGTCCCGGCTCGTTTTATTTCCCTCCATTCATCCCGCCGATCCCGAGGCGCGGGAGCATATCCGCATGATCCATGCCGAGGGGTTTTTGGGCATCAAGCTCCATCCGTATTATCAGGAGTTCGATCTTGACGAGCCGCGCATGGAAAAAATTTACGAATGCATGCGGGAATGCGGCCTGCTGGTGTTCTGCCACACGGGGTTCGATGTCGCCTTTCCGCGCGAGTGCCGCGCGGATCCGGAGCGCATCTGGAAGGTTATTACTAAATTTCCCGGTCTCAAGTTCGTGGCCACGCACATGGGCGCCTGGGAAGACTGGAATGAAGTCGAACGCTGGCTGATCGGCAAGCCGGTGCTGTTGGAAACGTCGTTTTCAATTCCCTATTGCGGCGCCGAATTGGCCCGCCGCCTGCTGATGGCGCACCCGCCCGATTGCATCCTGTTCGGTACCGATTCGCCCTGGGCCGGCCAGGCGGATGAAATCGAGCGTGTCAAGGCGCTGGATCTGCCCGCCGATCGCCAGCGAAAACTATTCTATGACAATGCCCGCCGCCTGCTGGGGGTTTGATGGTGCGCGTGTTTCTGCTTCAGCCAATCCTACAGGGGCTCCCAGATGGTTTTTCAATCAAACATTATGCGCTCCGTGCAATATTCAGGTTCTAAACTGGTGTCATTGTTCGAAAAACAAAGCGAGCGTTTGTTTATTTAGGCCTGGCTAGTTTTTGGCCGAGCATCCTGGCGGCCTGCATGACCGCCGGATTATATAATACTTCCCCAGCTTTCAGGCAGGAGGCATACACCCATCCGACCAGTTCAATGCCGAGCGCAAAAGCGGCATCCTGAAACATGCGCAATGCGTTAATAGTTCCAGAGGCAAAAATATCTTTGTCGCCATAGGTGAAGGCCAGTGCCATCCGTTTGCCGCGCAGCGTGTCGGCGCTGTCCTCCTCAAAGAGCGCATACCACCGGTCAAGAAAGAGTTTCATCTGGGCATTCACGGAGCAAAAGTAAATTGGTGATGCCAATACAAAGGCGTCAGCCAAGCGCAATTTATCAAGGAGCAAATGCATGTCATCCTTGATTACGCAGAATGCTTCAATACTTCGTTGACAGGCGTTGCAGGCGTGGCACGGCTGGATTTTAAGGCCGTGCAGGCGCACTTTTTCCGTTTCGGCGCCGGCCTCTGCCGCTCCCTTGAGAATTTCTTCGGCCAGAATATCACTGTTGCCTTTTGGTCGAGGGCTTGATAAAAAAGCAATTGTTTTTATCATGGTCATGTGGACTTTCGCGCTTCACGTGAAATATTCAGGTATTATTTGCCAGACATGGTTTCTTTTCCATAGCCATTGCCGTTCTTTCCGACGGCTACTGCGTTAAATATTTCTCAGGCCATCATTATCGTTTATATCATGAGAAGAATGCATTTTTCTATCGATTGATAATCTCGTGGATGACAGCCGTCAGGGACGCCGTGCTCGGCAGGCAGGCGTCTTCCAACGGCGGACTGAAAGGCATAGGGACGTGTGCGCTACCCACGACCAGCGGCTCGGCGTCAAGCAGGTCAAACCCCTGCGCTACAACCCGCCGCACGATCTCGGCGCCGAATCCGCAGGATGCCGGGGCGTCATGCACGACCACCAGGTGTCCGGTTTTCGACACGCTGTTCAGAATTGTTTCCAAATCCAGCGGCGCCAGGCTGCGCGGATCAATTACCTCCACCGATGCCGTACCTTCCAGTGCCTGGGCCGCGGCCAACGCCAACTTTCGGGCATAGCCGGTTGCCACAACGGTGATGTCGCGGCCTTCGCGGGCTACTTCGGCGACACCCAGTGGGGTCGTCCATTCCCCGTCCGGAACAGATTCCGTTTCGTAATATAACTGCCGGTTTTCGATGTAGAGCACAGGTCCATTGTCGCGGACGGCTGATTTGAGCAGGCCCTTTGCGTCGTAGCTGGTCGCCGGCATGACGACCTTGAACCCGGGCGTGTGCAGGAACCATGCCTCCAGACTTTGGGAATGCTGGGCCGCCTCACGGGTGCGGGCGCCGGTCTGAGCGCGGACTGTCACCGGAACCTGCAATTGTCCGCCGGACATGCCGGCGATCTTGGCCATTTGATTGACGAGCGGATCCATGGCTACGCCGACAAAATCGAAGTACATGAATTCGACAACAGGACGCAGTCCCGACATGGCGGCTCCTGCCGCCAGGCCGGCAAATGCCGACTCCGAAATAGGCGTGCCCCGCACCCTTCGCGCACTAAAACGCTCGACGAGGCCCTGGGTGGCCTTGAATACGCCGCCGTTTTGATCCACATCTTCGCCGATGACGAATACCGATGCGTCCCTTGCCATTTCCTCGTGGAGCGCTTCGTTAATAGCCTGAATGTATTGCAGCATTCTCATATCTTAATTTTGCACGAACATCAGCGTTTTGGTGATTATTTTTCAATAACAACGGCGTGCAAACTATTTTTTGCACCACTTTTCCTTTTCCGCCAATGCGGATCCGCTTGGGCGGAAACCCAACGGGTTATTATGAAGGCATTCTGCAAAAACGCTGATGTTCGCCGGAAAAGACAGTCGCGTAATTTTGGTGCATCTGCCTTGCCTGCCCGAGCGTCGGCCAGGGTTGCGCGGGGTCACGCCTGGGGCGTGATAAATTTGCAGCCTGCCACGCGCTACGCGTGGTATGCTTATACAGCGGCACCCCG
>JAHIMN010000226.1 GCA_018896395.1 Verrucomicrobiota bacterium
GAGTCTGTTATTGTTGAATAGAACATATACTGCAGCGCTATTAGCCGTGCCCTTCGGCGTCGATGCACTCTTGTATGTGCTTCGCCGGCGCACCGGTTTAGCGCTGGTCGGCACACTGGCGTTCGCACTATGCGCGGCGGTGGGATTTGGCTGCTTTCTTGGATACAATCTGTTGACCACGGCCAACCCGCTGCTGACGCCTTACGAATACTATGCTCCGGGCGAGCGCCTGGGCTTTGGCTCAATGGTTCGTTTCGATGGCCACACTTACATACATACCATTTCCATGGGCTGGGCGTATTTGGTCGAGAACGTCCTCTTGTTGAACAGATGGTTGTTCGGCTTCAAGGGGTCTTTGCTCGTGGCTCTGGTCTTGGCTGCGATCGGCTGGTCGCGCCGCTGGAGCCCGCTCTGGCTGGCGATCGTAGTCTTAATATGCTTCGGCCACATGGCCTTCTGGTATCCGGGCGAAAACAACATCGGGCCATACTATTATTTTGAAACGATCCCGTTCCTGGCGCTGATGATCGCACTGGGTCTGACGCGCCTTTGGCGGTGGACGGAAGCGCGAAAGGGTATATGGCGTGCGGCATATCTGACGGCGGCGGGTGCGGCTGTAATTGCCTCTACAGCCTTCATGGTGCAAGAGAGTCACCGCATTCAAGTCTCATTGCAGCCGGACCACGAATTCACCAAGCATTTGCGTTCAGCGCCCGACAACGCGTTAATCGCCATCGATCCGGACCTGCCGGCGCGTTTGAATATGCTTGCTTTTAATCCTCGCGGGCTTGACAGTCAGCCGTTGATCATTCGTCCATACGAGGATACCGCGCAAGTTCTCCTGCGGTATTTGAACGGTTGGAACGGGTATCGGCTCAACGGGAACGGCGGCCGGGGATTAGAGGCGATTCATAAAACGCCGTTAAGGATGGTGTTCAATCTGGCCAAATCACACCGACTAACAGGCGACGACGAGGTGCAACCGGACGGCAGTGTGGTCCGTGCGGCTCGGGCCGGTAGGGATGCGGGCCAGATGTTGACCTTCGGTCGGTTCTGTTATCTGTATGCAAGCCGCTTTGCGTTCGAAGCTGATCTTGTGTGGAGCAACGTCTCGGCTGAGGCTCCCGTTTGGATGGATGTGGTGACCGCCGGCGGCCGCAATGTTCTGGTGCGGCACGCATTCAATGGCGACGGGGCCGGGTCAGTACGCGCGGAATTTTCCGTACCGACGCACGTGTTAGTGGAACCGCGCATCTACTATGGCGGTTCGGGTGACATCGCTGTCGGGGCACTGCGGATTGTGGAGATAGAGGAGCGCGCGCGGCAATGAAAATCGTTCCATACATTCAGATTGCACGACCGAACCATTGGATCAAGAACGTTTTTGTGCTGCCCGGCATTCTTCTGGCCTGGTTTTTCTATCCGTCGAGTTGCCAATGGGAGCGGGGATGGAGCATCGCGCTGGGATTGGCTGCGGCGTGCCTGACGGCATCGAGCAATTACGTGCTCAATGAAATTCTCGATGCGCCCAAGGACCGTTTTCATCCCGTTAAGAAAAACCGACCGATTGCGTGCGGACAGATATGTCTGCCGGTTGCATGGGCGGAGTGGTTGGTCTTGGGGTAAGCGCAGGCTGGTACATCAGCGCCCCGATGGGGGTGTTATCGCCGTGGCATCTTCCACCGCCGTAAACCTGCACCGCCGCATCAGACAGTCCCCCCGGCCGAGGCGCCGATGCCCACGATGGGGAAAGCTTTACTGGTCTCTGCCTCCGGGCAGACACCCGGAACCGCCACGCAGACAAGACACTCTGGCCGTGCGCGCCCAAATAACGACGGTGAGAAACTGCGTTAATCAGCACCTTGTGCAAGGCCTCTTTGGGATATTCCCGCGTGTCTTTACGGATTAATCCAGCCGCTGATAGCGGATGGTGTCGAGCCGGAGGTTGCCGGCGCCGGATTTCCAGCAGCGGAATTCGACTCCCTGGCCGGTGATAGTTACGTTTAGATCCTGCCATTCATAGCCGCGCGTCGGCTGGTCCAGGATCAATTTACCGAGGGTGGTGCAACCGTGTTGCTCGGTTACTTCCAATGCCACGGTATTGGCGGGATTGAGCGCGTCGGCTTTGACGCGGAAACTGACCCGGTAGCTTCCGGGCGGGAGATTGAGATAAGGTCCGTAGATCGCAAAGTTATTGTGCTCGTGGCGATCCACCTCCCAGGCCCAGCCGTTTTGTGCTTCAACGTCCCGTGCCACGTGGCCGATTTTATGTTGGAGCTCCTCGGCGGCCAGCCAGTATTCGCCGCGGATGGGCGTGTTGGTGGGTGCCATGCGTATGAAATGCCAGGGTCCAATAGCGTCAATAAACGCGTAAGCATCCCCCTGGATTTTTTGCTTGATGAAGTCGTGGACCACCGGGTTACACCATTCCCGGTTGACCAGGATATAGCGCGCCTGAAAAGACTCCAGGTTTTTCCGGAACTCCTCAAGGTCATGAAAGGAATCATGGGCGTAATAGAACTTCATCCGGGGGATGAAAGGCATGAAGTTATAATTGCTGATAATTTTACCATCGAACCCATGCTGGCCCAAATATTGGAAGAGCATTCGATTAACATCCGCATTTCCGATCGTCTCCTGCTGGGCGGCCTGTTGCTCGAACAGCGCATCGGCCTTGTTGGCCGCGGTCAAGCCAAAGAGGAGCGCCAGCAGTGCCAGTAAAATGCGGCCGCGGGTTCGTTCGCGCAGGGTATCCGCGACGCCCAGCCCGGCGGCAATTCCCAGGAAGGGGATCGCGGGAGCCAGGTTGCGCGTGTCGTAACTCATGCCCAGGGACCAGATCAGATACCAGGCGCCGCCCAGCAAGGCGGGCCAACGCCAAGTTCGGCTGGCCAGCGCGGTCAAACTCAAGGCCATGATCAAGACCCCGGTCAATCCCCCGTTATTGACCAGCATCTTCAAGCCAAAGGCCATGCGTTCCGCGACGTCGCGACCCCGGTGTGAAAACGTCAGCACTTCATACGCGTTAATGTTGGCATCGATCGGCGTAGTCAGCCAGACCTGGGAGAAAATGTACCAAGGCAGCGGCAGCAGTATGGCCAGAGCCAGCCAGCGCACGATCCAACGGGAGGTTGTTGATGGCCCAGTGGGCCGCGCGCCGCGCCAGCGCCAAGCCAGTAGCGCCAGCGCGACACACGCAAACCATCCGGTGATTTTGGTGAGCGCCGCCGCCGCGGCCAAGATGGGAACCAGGAAACTTTCACGTGCTTGCTCACCCGGTTTTGGCGGCGCGGTGAGATATTTAAGAATGCAGGCGTAGAGTCCCATAGCGATCAGAAAGGTCAGCGGACCATCGGCATAACCCAGCACGAGCGCGCTATGGATGATGGTTTTCATCAAGTACGCGGTGAAGATGATGGCCAGCACGAAACCGAACCGCCGGGTACGCAACGCGAGGTCCACCAACAGCAACAGAACCGCCACGGGGAAAAACGGCATGAGCCCCTTGGCAAACATCCACAGGCGATCGGTTGCGAGGAAAAGGTAGGTCAGCGAAATGTTCGCGGGGAGCAACTGCGGATAGCTCATCGCGCGGTCAGGCCATTGATTCGCGGCCCAGTTCAGAGCCCATTTATTCCACGATGTTACTTCATCCCATACGCTGAAAATATCGCCCCAGCGTCCGGTCACTTCGCGGGCGGTCTCCAGTAAAGCCTGCGCGGCCAGCACGATAATAGCCAGTTTTACGACGCGCACAAGCCAGGAGCCTTGCCACAGTTCCTCGCCGAACCGGGTGATACGGACTATATCGGCCGTCCAACCCGCCGACACCTGCGCGTCAGCCCGTGGCCAGGCCAGTGCGGCCGCCAACTCCAGGAAAAAAATACCGAGCACCACGGGCGTGATATAAATGCGCAACGCCACGAGCAAGGCAACGAGATAAAAATTAATCAACAGGCTGAGCGCGAACGACAGCAAAAAGGTCTGCAAGGCGCCGTCGCTCCAGCGCCGGGCGCGCACCAGTAGAAACCCAGGCAAAAACGCGATTTGGATCAGCGCGCAGAACCCGAACATTGATCTCAATAACGGTGCGCTTTCCAGCATGTTGTTATCCTATATTCTATGAGTAGAAGCGTTGGGCGTCGCACGGCGCAGATAATGCATTTTATTCCAGCGGCATATTTACCAAACAGCGGCGGTAAGTCAAGGCTCCGGGCAAACCGGTTTTTTGAAGCTTGATAAGGTTGACGACGCTTTGTTCCCAAGCCTTGGTAAACGCGGTCTCAATTCAGCCGGCGCCAGCTTACGCGGTCCACGACGATCTCGCCCGGCCCGATCTTGAATCCGCGGAATTCGACAGCGCCCATGCCAGTCAGCCGCGCCTGCAGTTTAATCTCGCGATAGCCGCCGGTGTCGCCCGCCAGCAGATGTTCGGCGCGGATGAAGCGGCCGCCATTTTCGGAAACGTCGAGACGGGCGTAGGGTGATTTGGCGCGCCCTGCGCCCCGGAGGCGGAACGTAATTTCATAGTCGCCGGCCGGCAGATCGAGATAATGACCAAAGATAAAAGCGCCCTCGCTATCTTGCGGCTTGCACCGCCAGGCGAGGCCGTCGCCAGCCTGGTCGTCGGTGATGCCCGTGCCGGTTTGATGATTAAATTCCGTGGCACGGATGGTGTGCTCGAGGCGGAAAGCCAGCGCCGCGTTGGCGGTGGTGGGCGCCCCACGGCGGAAAATGGCCACCACATCGTTTTCGGCAACAAGGCCGTAAGCGGAGTTCGTGGCAAGTATGGTGCCGATAAGCCAGTCAAAATGCTCGTCATTCAGAAAGGGATAGGTCTCGCCATCCAGCCGCGTAGCCAGCCATTCGGTTTTACAGGAGGGTGACAGAAGCAAGGTAAGTTGCGTGCGCCGCGCCAAGTGCGGCGCCAGGGTCAGTGCGGCGGTTACGGGAACATGCGGAGGGATGCGCTCGAGCAACGCACGGTTTTCACGCATGACACGTGGACGGTTGCTACCCAAGGCAGCGATTAGGCTCGGCGCAGCATACCAGCCGAAAAAAAGGCCCGCAAGCAACAAAGCTATGCTGAGAGCGAAAATCGTGTGTCGCGCGCGATGCGAACGGCCTTGCATCCAAGTAACGATCTGCCCGGCTCCCGCAAGCGCGGCCAAGAAAAGAAGCGGGGTAAATGTGAACGGGTAATGCACGGCCAGACCAGACTGATAATTATTGACCGAAAGCCACATGACCCCCAGGGACATGCCGGCGGGTAAAACGAGTGCGCCGGCTAACAACGGCAGAAAAGCCATGGCCCCTAAAATTTGTAAAAAGGGTATCCAGCGCGCACTGTCGCAGGTAATCGTGACGAACCATGGCCAAAGTCCGCCGCAAGTTTGGGGCGTAACCAGGCGGCTCATATGCAACGGCTGGCCCGTGATCGA
>JAHIMN010000227.1 GCA_018896395.1 Verrucomicrobiota bacterium
CACGCACCGTACAGACAATAACCACGGCATTAGGCTTGAGACCGGAAAAACGGCATTTCAGGTTCCAGAATTTTTCAAAGCCGATGTCGGCCGCAAACCCGCTTTCCGTGACGTGATATTCACCCAGGCGCACACCGAGTTCATCGGCAATGATGGAACTCTGGCCGATGGCGATATTGGCGAACGGGCCCGCATGCACAAAGACCGGCTGACCTTCTATTGACTGGAGCAGGTTCGGATTTATGGCGTCCACCATCCAGGCCGTCATGGCGCCATCCACTTCCAGGTCGCGGGTGGTCACGGGCCGACCGTTGCGGCTGTAGGCCATCACGATCCGTCCCATGCGTTCGCGCAGGTCCTTAAGATTTTTTGAGACAGCCAGGATGGCCATGATTTCGCTGGAGACCGTAATCTGGAAACCGGATTCCATTTCAAAGCCATCCATTTTACCGCCCTTGCCGATGGTGATATTACGCAGGGCTTGCGCGCAGAAATCAACCGCCCACCGGCTTTCGACCCGCTGCGGATCAATGTCCAGGCGCTTGAGCCCCGCTTTGGCCAGACGCGCGTCGTCGTAGTTACGTTCATGCTGCATCCGTGAAGTGAGCGCCACCATTGAAAGGTTGTGGGCATTCGTGATGGAATCAAAGTCGCCGGTCAGGCGGATCGAGAACGGCGTCAACGGAATGCACTGGGCCAGGCCACCCCCGGCCGCCGAGCCCTTCACATTGAAGGTGGGGCCACCGCTCGGCTGACGAATCGCGCCGACCACGCGCTTGCCCAGTTTGCCCAAACCTTCCACCAGACCCATGGTCGTGGTCGTTTTGCCTTCGCCCAGCGGTGTCGGCGTAATGGCCGTGACGTCAATATATTTTCCCTTGGGCGCGTTTTTCAAGCGCGCGAGTACCTGCATAAAATCAACCTTGCCCAATTGACGGCCCATGGGAATGAGCTCCTTTGCTTTCAAGCCCATGTCCGCCGCCAGTTGCGCGAACGGCTTCATATGGTCTTCCGCCGCTTCCGCGATTTGCCAGTCCTTGAGTTTTAACGGATCCAGTTTCATCATAGCGCTAATCCTTTCAGATAATTAACCGCATAAAAATTAAAAGCATTCGGGCGTAGGTAGGGAATTTAGCATGTCCGGACATAATAACAACAGAAAAATAGGCATGGTTCAAGGTTCAGCGGTTCACTGTTCAACGGTTGCCAGGCTCCGCCGACCAGGCTACGCCGGAGCGCTACGCCCAGACGAGAGCGCTTCGCCTGCCTACGCCGGAGCGGCTTCGCGCAGGCAGGCCCAGGCGAGTCGCCGTGGTCAGGCTCGTCATTCTTCCCAGTGCCAAGGCACGGGGCATCCTGGCGAAGCCGAGTCGAAGTAATTAGGAGATGACCTTATGGAAATCTATCTGATGCAGCATGGATTGGCACTGTCGGAGGAGGAGGACCCCGAACGGCCGCTCAGCTCTGCGGGCAAGGTGCAAATTGAGAAAAGCGCCGCCGCAATCCGCATGATGGGATTGCAGTTTGATGTGATCATTGCCAGCACCAAAAAGCGTTCAAAACAAACCGCCGAGATCGTAGCTAAGGTCATTGAATACCATATCGAATCCATCGTTGAGACCGAAACGATTAAACCATCGGCATCGCCCGGATCGAGTCTTGAGTTCATTGGACAGTTTAAGCAGAAAAATTCCGTCTTAATTGCAGGTCACCTTCCATCCCTGGCGAAAATCGCGTCAATGCTTCTCACGCAGGAATCCGAAGTTGCGATTCAGTTTGAAAATGGCGGACTATGCCGGATAGATGTCAAAACGCTCCCGGCGCACGATGGCATTTTGCGCTGGTATTTGACACCGGAACAACTGGCATTAATTTCAACCGCGCCTCATGAACGGATCAGGGTCAGCCTTTGAGTGGCGTGTACAGGATCCAGGGACAGCCCTTAAATAGTAAATATTCATTCACCGGGGCTGAGGAATGAAGTGAAACTTCCCGCAGCAGCCTCCTGTGTCGGAATAGACCTGGCTACGGAGGCCGAGAATCGGCTTGATTTCGCGATAAGATTTGACAGAATTGCCCTTCAGGATAAATCACGCCTTAATCACGCTTTAAGGCGTGACGAAAGCGTGATAAACTATTTTTATCAGGGCAAATTTGCCTGTCAATCAATGGTTCGCCGGGAAAAGAAGATGAAATTCAAATGGAGGAGTGGTTACCTGCAGACAGGCCTGAGCAACATATCGTCAAAGGAGAGGTAGCTATATGCGTAAGACGTTGTTGTGGCTGGCAGTACTTGGTCTGGTCTGGACAATCCCTGCGCTGGCAGAGAATAAGCCCGGGAACATCATCCTGATGGGATGGGACGGCGCTCACCGCGATCATGTCAAGGTTCTCCTGAAAGAGGATAAACTTCCGAATCTCAAGAAACTGGTCGATGAAGGCACTCTTGTGGACGTTGACGTTACCTCCGGCGCAACCGATACAAAGGCCGGGTGGACCCAGATTCTTACGGGATACAAGCCGGAAATCACCGGCGTCTACAATAACAGCAAATACCGCGATGTGCCTGCCGGATACAGCGTCTTTGAA
>JAHIMN010000228.1 GCA_018896395.1 Verrucomicrobiota bacterium
GATGATGCAGCCGGCTAATAAGGGAAAAGGGGCGGCCTTGAGGATTGGTATTGCGGCGGCATCTCGTCCTATTATTTTAATTCAAGATGCCGACTTGGAATATGATCCCCGCGAGTATCCGGCATTATTAAAGCCTATTCAGGAGGGGATTGCTGCCGTGGTATACGGTTCGCGATTTTTGGGTGGCCCGCGGAAAACTATTATGTTTTGGCATATGGTAGCAAACAAGCTATTAACGCTTGCAGCGAACGTAATGTATAACACCATGTTGTCCGACGTTGAAACGGGTTATAAAGTGTTTCGGGCGGAGATTATCAAGCCTGTTCCGCTGCGAGCGAACCGATTCGATATTGAGCCGGAGATAACCGCCAAGCTGCTGAAACGCGGTCATCGTATTTATGAGGTGCCTATTGCCTTTAATCCCCGCGAGTATTCCGAAGGGAAAAAAATCGGCTTGTGGGACGCGTTCGAGGCGTTATGGGTTTTGCTCAAATATCGTTTTATGGACTGAAACGTGCGGATGCTGGTGGCGGCAGATTTGGGGAGCGGGGGAAGAAACGTTGTCCGCGCCGATAGACAGCACGTGCTTCGTCGATTTTGCCTTGCGCTTCGAGAACAGCCCCCCAGTCCAGCACTTGTTTGGCGGCCAGTGGCCAGCGGGCGCGGCGCTCCATGACGTCCATGACCGCCGGCAAGGCGCGCGGGGGCGCGCTGACCCGCATCAACTCATGAATGAGCTGATAGTCGGGATAGCGCAGGTGCATATCCCAGACCAACGGCCAGGCCAGGTTGCTCTCGCCCAAGCAGATCAACCCGTAAATTTCGTAGACGATCTGATCGGCCAGCACCTGCCGCCGCCAGAGGCTTTGGGAGGAAAGCGTGCGCATGTGCTGTGCGGTTTGATGGGCGAATTGTTTGATCTGTTCCGGCCCGAAGGCATGCCGGCGTAAAAAATCCTGATTTTCAGGTGTGTTCCGCGTGAATACCGCGCAGAAGAAGTCCTGATGAACGAGTTGCCAGCGCGGGTCGGCGAGCAGTGTGTGGATGAAGCGTTCTTTTACGCCGGCGATGGATACCGCGACCGTCTGAATGTCGCGCCTTGTGATCATGTCTTCCCAGACCTCGCCCAGCGCCAACGCGGGTTCATATTCTTTCTGCCAAAACGCCGCCGGGAATGCTTCCGGGCGGTTGTCCACGTAACCGCGTTCCGGGTAAATGTTGTATTCCACCAGACTGCCGGAATTATAGTCGGAAAAAATTTTTCCCGGCAATCCATCCGCGCGCAGACGGCGCAGGGCCATGTAGCGGGATTCGTCGTCAAAACCGAATGGTGTGGGACCGATCGGTGAGGGAAATACGCGGCTGTATGATCCGCCAACAACGGCAAAGGCCAGCCAGAGATTAAGCGCGACAACAACCGTGATACCCACACCTCGCAACCAGATCGACCGGCGTGTTGACTTGGTCATTCCGGCGCGAGCACAAAAAAACAGCGGCGGCAGAAGCGTCAGCGCCAGCAGGGGAGCACTGCGAGCCATGCACCAGGCGGCGATCAACGCCGCAAGCAGGATCAAGGCACCGGCCAGTTGTCCAGCGGTCAGGTTATGACGGAGGCGGAAAGCACGCCAAAAAACCCATAAAGCGCATAGGGAAAGAAACGGCAGCGCGAGTAGCATCGGGTTGAGAACGGTTTCCCAGCAGCTCAGCGGCGAGGCGTTTTCGGTGATGGCTATGCCGTAGTTGCCGAAAATGCCCAGCGGGTAAAGCAGGCCGCGCCAGCCGTTGGGATTGAGCAGGCTGACGCCGATAAGAGAGATCAGTCCGAGTGTTTCAGCGCGGGGCCACGCGCGAAGGCTTGCCCTGGCGAAGCGCTCCGGCGGAGCAGGGAGTGCGGTACCACTTCGTAAGTTACACCACCAACAGGCAAACCAATAAGCGCCGATCATGCCGATGCCAAAGATGAAACAGATGTGGGCATTGGCCCAGAACCAGCCATAGGCGATGATGATCGCCCAGCTCAAGGCAGATAATTTTCTTGCGGGCGAGTATTCGAACCTGGCAATAAGCCAGCCATAGAGCGCCACACCCAGGTACGTGAAGAGCTCGGGGCGGATGTGGGCGCGATAGCCCAAGGCAATGGCGGCGAGAGTGGCCGCGAAAGCAATTAACGGAGAAACGCGACGACTCGCCTCGGCGAAGCGCTCCGGCGGAGCAGGGAGCGGCACAGAGCGCATGGCCAGGGCTAGTGTGGCGCACATTAACAGCGCCTTGAGCAAAATCAGCCCGTTCAGTCCCACTGCCCGATGTACCAAATAAAAAAACACCTCCGAGAGCCAGTGATGATTGATGAACGGGAAGTTAGGGCAGGTATAGGTCAGGAAATTTGTATCGGGTATATGCCCGGTTGTGACAATGATTTTACCCAGCAGAAGATGGCGTCCGAGGTCCTCGGTGAAGCTGATGCCGGGTGTCAGGGCCAGCAGAAACATCAGGGCCAGCGGAAGAGCGTAGAATAAATGTTTAAGGAAATTACTCATTAAGTAGCCCGCGAAACACGCTAAAGGACGCTAAAGTAAAAGATCCAATAATCAAACAGTTTCCCGCAATTTATCCTGCGCAAAGCGCAGTAAAATTGCGGGAAAGATTCTTTTTTCGCGTTTTTTCGTGTGTTTAGCGGGTAATCAGTGTTATTTTTTTTGCCGCAGCGACAATATAAGTTGTTCATATTCGGCGCGGATGTCTTTCGCGCCGGGTTGATGCCGCAGGGCCGCTTTGTAGTATAGGCACGCTTTCTCAAAATCTTTACGCATGATGCTGATGCGCGCCGCACTGTGCGCCGCGCGGGCGGCGTATTCGTTGGCCAAATTCAGGACATTGTCGTAAGAAGAGAGCGCTTCGTCGTGCCAGCCGTAATTGTGATAGGCCGCGCCGAGATTGTAGCGCGTCGCGATATCGGTCTCGCGCTCGCGCAATAAGCGGGCAAATGAATGAATAGCCGCGAGATTATCGCCGTCGGCCAATTGTTGCGTGGCTTGAATGGCACGAGTTTCATCGTCGCGGGTGCTGACCAGATACTCGGTCAATAGTATGGCGGCCACCAGCAGCACAACGGCGCAGGCCACCACCAACACCACCACCAGCTTGCGGCAATTATCCGTTCCAATGTTCATAAAACTGCTAAAAAGCTTATTAGACTCGTGCTTCGTAGCGAAGGCTTTACTTCGCAGAGTAGCACTGTAGCCTGACAGACTGTTAGGCTCGAAAAACCTACAGTCTGGACCACTACAGCCTGTTAATCTATTTTTAACCACGCTGCACGCGGGATACAAGGTTTTTTTGTTGAGCCCATACTTTAGAAGGTATAAACTTTAAAAAAAGGAGGCTTTAACATGAGAACAATTATTATTCTGGCATTCGGTTTATTTTTTGCGTGCGCGGTCCAGGCACAGGTGGGCTCGTCCATCAGCGCCGATGGAACGGCGCCGAACGACAACGCCATGCTGGACGTGCAATCCCCCGCGACCGGCGCCGGCAAAGGAATGTTGATTCCCAGGATTACTCTGGCTCAGCGGACTACGTCCAGCGCTATCCTGGACGGCGGACTGCTTGACAACTCCGGCAATCTGCGCGGCGGAGCCGCGCAGGGGCTGATCGTTTATCAGACGGACAGCGTGCAGGGTTTGTATTTTAATACCAGCCAGACCGCTGCACCCGCCTGGGTGCATCTCGGCGAGGGCGCCGATCTGGACATGCAGGGAAATGTCATCACCAACGCCACTTACTATGGTGACGGACGCGGTATAACTAACCTGAGCGCCGGCGCGTTCACTGAGACTGATCCGCTCTGGGCTTCTGCCAGCAACGCCATTGTGGCCGATATAGCTACTCGCCTTGCATCCAACGTCTGGGCGGCCGCCGATTCCACTACCAACTACTTGGCGCAAACCGGCGGAACCATGAGTGGCGCGCTGAACATGGGCGAACAGATTATTACCAATGTGGCGCATATAGACTTCAACGGGAATGATGTTTCCGTCGGCCGGGGAGCCAACGGCTCTGAATATGGTGCGGCGGTGGGTCGGGCGGCCGTCGGCACAAATTACGGAATGGCGATGGGATATCAGGCCAATGGTTGTAATGACGGTGTGGCGGTGGGATATCAGGCTAACGGATCAGTTACAGGTGTGGCGGTAGGAGCTTCGGCCAACGGCTATAAAGATGGCGTAGCGGTGGGATATTTGGCTAAAGGCACAAATTACGGCGCAGCAGTGGGACGGAATGCTAACGGATCTTCTTCCGGCGCGGCGCTGGGATATGATGCCAACGGATATGCCGCCGGCGCGGCAATGGGTCGGTTGGCCAACGGATTTGATGCCGGCGCGGCGCTGGGATATGATGCCAACGGCTTTCATTACGGCGTGGCGGTGGGAGC
>JAHIMN010000229.1 GCA_018896395.1 Verrucomicrobiota bacterium
GATCATGGCGCTTGCGATTTCGTCGCGGTAGTAACCCAGGTCGGCCGCCGCTTGAAGCACGCGTTGGCGGGTTTTTTCACTGATCGCAATGGCAGACGTCCGCGTATTC
Source organism: Verrucomicrobiota bacterium (assembly GCA_018896395.1). Lineage (GTDB taxonomy): Bacteria > Verrucomicrobiota > Kiritimatiellia > JAAZAB01 > JAAZAB01 > VSJD01. Next base: position 110 of record JAHIMN010000229.1, read on the forward strand.
AAGACGCACGAGACGGTGCCTTGCGATACGCCGGCTTTTTTAGCAACATCTATAATTGTTGTCATAACGTTATATATATAACGTTATAGTAAACATGTCAATTGGATTTTTGAAAAAAATTACGACGTGATTTACTTGGCCATCCCGGCCGCCTGTTGGGCTGGCAAAAGGCGCCTTGTACGAGGGGGGGCAAAGGGCCATCAAGGATAAAATGGTAAAAGCAAGCAGATTCAGCCTTCGCCGAAGCCCGCGTCGCGCAGGCGCTCCCACGTTAGCGGGGTGGGGGCTTGTTCCGTCTCCATGGTGCGGCGCACGTGCTTGCCGATGAGATCGGTTTCCAGGTTAACGGTGTCGCCTGCTTTCAGTTTGCCGAGCGCCGTGTGCTCGCAGGTGAACGGAATCAGGGCCACGGCAAAGGAATGATCGTCAAGTTCGGTAATGGTCAGGCTGACCCCATCAATGGCGATTGAGCCTTTCAATACCATGCCGTGCAATAGCTCGGTTCCGCAGGTCACCCGCAAGATCCAATCCCGGCCTTTGGCCTGACGGCGACTTACGGCGCCGATGCCGTCCACGTGTCCCGTGACCAGGTGGCCGCCCAGCGGGTCGCCCAGCCGCAGGGCGCGCTCCAAGTTCAGGGCCGCGCCCGGGCGTTTCCCGCCCAGAGTGGTGCGGTCGAGCGTTTCCTGCAAGATGTCGCCGGCGAAGTTTTTTCCCTGGATCTGCGCGATGGTCAGGCAGGCGCCGTTAACCGCCATGCTTTCACCCCGGGTCAGCGGCGGATGCCAAGAGGCGCCGGCGATGACCAGGCGCAGACCGCCCGCCACCGTTTCGCGGCGGGCAAGCGTACCTATCTGCTGAATGAGACCGGTGAACATAAGAAAAAACCTTTAAGCAAACATCGAACATCCAACATCGAACATCCAACTTCGAATGTAAAGATAAGAACAGAAACAAATATCGAACGATTATTTGTCAGACTTCCTTTTTTCGGCAGTTTTAATGCTGGCAACAAAAATCCTGATCAACTCGTCTGTTTCGTTGATTGCAGCTGTAATTTCTGGAACATTATGAGAGGCCATCACCTTGTGGATTAACCGTAACCAGCGTTTGGATTCCCTAAATTCTTTGAGACAGATGCGCAATTTGTGTATAAAATCAGGCATGGATTCCGCCGATTCGGCTTCGCCGTGATTTGACAGTGGAGATGTTCCTGAACGCAATAACTGGATTGCAATATGATTACCGGCGCGTGTTGCAGGAAGATGCTCAGCAAGGCGAATAATCATAGCGGCATAATCCAGCAACCGTTCCTCAAGATCAAAGCGGTTGTTATCTTGCTTGTTCGGATTCATCGTCGGCTCATTCATTGGATGTTCGATGTTGGATGTTCGGTGTTCGATGTTTGCTTGTTCCTTTGCCTGGGTCTCGGCTTTGCCGTAATCAAAAGATCCTGCCCCATTCGCCGGCATTCGGTAAAGACCAATTCCGGCGCGGCCGATAGGGGCCAGCCGATGCCGCCGACGGCCCCCGGCGCTTTTCCGCCGCCGATGATGCAGGGCGCAATAAAAAACCGGAACTCGTTGACCAGGCCGGCGCGAATCAGGGAGGCCGACAGATCAGCCCCCCCTTCACACAACACATGTAAACAGCCAAGGCTCCCGAGTTTTTTCATGAGCGCGGTCAGCGAAACTCCGCCCCGTGACCCCGGCAGAACCCAGACCTGGGCGCCGGTGGACCGCCAGGCGGTCTGCCGTCGTACCGGACACCGGCGGGTGGTGGCGATGATCGTTTGCGCCTGGTATCCATCGGTAAAAATCTTGGCGCTGGCTGCCAGGATTCCCCGGGTATCCACGATGACCCGCCATGGCCGGCGCCCGCCCGGAGGCTTGGGCAATAGCGAAGGATCATCGGCCAGCACCGTGCGGGCGCCAACCAGGATGGCATCGGCGCTCCGGCGCCAGGCTTGAACTTGGGCCCGGGCCGCCGGCCCTGTAATCCAGCGGGACCGTCCACGCTCATCGGCAATTTTGCCGTCCAGCGAAACAGCCAGTTTCAGGGTCAAGTAAGGGCGGCGCGTTCGAATCCACTGCATAAAGGGTGCGATTAATTGCCGCGCTTTGGGTGCAGCAACGCCTTCAATCACCTCAATCCCGGCCTTGCGCAGGATGGCTATGCCCCGGCCGTTGTGCCTGGGATTGGGGTCGTGCGCGGCCAGGACCACGCGCCGAATGCCTGACTGGATAATGGCCCGGGTGCATGGTGGCGTACGACCCTGGGTACAACAGGGTTCAAGCGTGACGTACAGCGTGGCGTTCCTGGCGCGCCCGCCCGCTTCCTGAATGGCCAGTGTCTCGGCATGCAGTCCGCCGGAGTGGTGATGCCATCCCTGGCCGACCAGGCCACGCCCGCGCACAATCACGGCACCCACGGGCGGATTGGGGCGCGTCAGACCCTCGCCCCGCCGGGCCAGCGTCAGCGCGCGCGCCATCCAGTAATTATGATCTAATCGGCTGTTCATAAGTGGAAAACAAAATGCAGAATTAAGGCAACTACTCACCACGGATTACACGGATAGCACGGATATGATAAGATTTTTACCAAGAATAAACACGGATTGATACAGATACTGGCAGGAAGCGAGAAGGCTTCCATTTTTTTAAAATCATTTTTCTTTATCCGTCCCGACGCTGTGAGGTCGGGATCAGTGTCCATCCGTGGTTGATTTTCTTTTGGTTGCGGCTTTGCCGTACTAAGAAATCTGTGGTGAGTAGTTGCGATTCAGCTTCGGGCCTGAGGATCGGAGCTTTTCATTTCCGAGACCGCTTCCCGGCTGGGGCGCGGTATGTCTTTGCACGCGCGATCCAGGATGCCGTTGACAAATTTACCAGATTCGTTGGAACTGAAGCGCTTGGCGATATCCACGGCCTCGTTGATCGAAACCACCGGCGGAATATCAGGACGGAACAGCATTTCAAAAAGGGCCAGGCGAATGACATTCCGGTCCACGGCATTCAGGCGCTTAACGTCCCAGTGATCGGCATAGTTCTGAATGCGCTCGTCAAGCTCGTGGAGATGATCCAGCACACCCCGGATCAATTCCGCGGTAAACGGACGTGATTTCGGGTCCACGTTTTGAAGCGCCCAAAAATCTTCCAGTGAGCGGTCCTTATCGCCGGCGTTAAAATCATGCTGAAAGAGAAATTGCACCGCCCATTCGCGGCCAAATCGCCGGGTTGTCATATCTTTCTTTCCTGTTAACTACTCAGGCACAAAGTGTCATAGGCACAAAGCTCAGAACAGTTGCGGCGCATTTTCATTTCTTTGTGCCTTTGCCCCTCTGTGCCTTTGTGCCTGCATGAACAGTTGCCGGTTATTTGCCCGTCTTACATTTTTTTCAGGAGCGAAGCCATCTCGATGGCCGAAAGGGCCGCTGTCCAGCCACGATTGCCGGACTTGGAACCGGAACGCTCGATGGCCTGTTCCAAGTTTTCGGTGGCGACTACGCCGTCAATAACCGGGACGTTGGTTTGCAGGGCAATCTGGGTCAGCGCGCGCGCTACCTGGCTGTTGATCAGCCCGGCATGCGACGTGGCGCCCTGGATCACGACGCCCAGCGCCACCAGTGCGTGGAATTTTCCCGTCTGGGCCAGTTTCTGGATGGCCAGCGGAATTTCAAACGAACCGGGGACCCATACAACGGTCACCGTATCATCCTTCGTCCCGTGCCGTTGGAAGCAATCCAGCGCGCCGCGCAGAAGCTGTTGCGCGAACAGGTCGTTAAACCGGCTGATCACGATGCCGAACGTTAAATCCTGCGCCATTAAACTGCCTGCGATTTCCTTGGTCTTCATGGTCGGTCCTTTCTGTTTTTGGTCTTTCCTCTGTTCGCTATTCGACGTTGGGCGTTCGATGTTGGATGTTCGGCGTTTGCTTCCGTTCTTATCCTCACAGCCAGTGTCCCAGCTTCTTCTTTTTCGTGTCCAGATATTTCCTATTGTACGGATTGGACGGCAAAATAACAGGAATTCTCTCCACAATCTGAATGCCGTAGCCTTCCAGGCCGATGACTTTCCGGGGATTATTTGTCATTAGCCGGATTTTTTTAAGACCTAATTCCGAAAGAATCTGGGCGCCTGTGCCATAGTCGCGCAGATCGGCCGGGAAACCTAACTTCCTGTTGGCGGCGACTGTATCCAGGCCCTGCTCCTGCAGGGCGTAGGCGTGGATTTTATTGGCCAGCCCGATACCCCGGCCTTCCTGGCGCATGTAAAGGACCACGCCGGATTTGGCCTCGGCCACCTTTTGCATGGCGGCACGCAGTTGCGCTCCGCAATCACAGCGCAGAGAGCCGAAGACATCGCCGGTCAGGCATTCGCTATGCACGCGCACCAGGGCGGATTTATCGCGCGCCGGATTACCCATCACCAGGGCAATGTGAAGATCGCCATCCGGCAGGGATTGGTATAATCGCAAGTTAAACAGTCCGAACTCGGTGGGCAACTGCGCCTGCCGGACGCAGGTAACCAGCTTTTCACTGCGGCGGCGATAGGCGATCAGGTCGGCCACCGACGTGATGCTCAGGTGATGATGCTTGGAGAACTGGAGCAGGTCGGGCAGGCGCGCCATACGACCGTCATCCCGCATGATTTCACAGATGATGCCGGCCGGTTTCAGGCCGGCCAGCCGCGCCAGATCAATAGCCGCTTCCGTGTGACCGGCCCGGCGCAGGACGCCGCCTTCCCGCGCGGCCAGCGGAAACACATGACCCGGGCTGACTAGATCACCGGACCGTGATTTCTCATCCAGCAACACGCGAATGGTCCGGGCGCGATCATGGGCACTGATCCCGGTTGCTATGCCCCGGCGGGCATCCACGGATGCCATGAATGCGGTGCGCAAGGTGTCCGGCGCGTGGGTGGAGAACATCTTGTTGATATTTAACCGCTCCAGGCGATCCTGGGTCATGGCTACGCAAATCAGGCCACGCCCGAAGCGGGCCATGAAATTGATCATTCGGTCGGTCGCTTTCTCGGCCGCAATCACCAGGTCGCCCTCATTTTCGCGCGCCTTGTCGTCCACGATGACGACCATGTGGCCGCGGCGAATCTCGCGGATAATATCTTCAATTGGATGGAAGGATGATGTTTTTTGCTTTTTCATTTGGTGGCAGGCCGTGTCCATAACTCAATAAACGGCTATCGCGGAACGCAGGCGTTGCTGACTATTTTTTTGTTTTTATTCCGTCATTCGACATTGGGCGTTCGATGTCCCGCGCAACGCGGGATAAATTGGATGCTTGCCCCGCGTTTCGCGGGGTTGGGCGTTTGCTTTAAGTTTATAAATCCAGCATGATCACCTGCGGGGTCTCGTCCCAGCCCCGGGCCGTTTTCAGAGTCTGCAGGCGCCGCGCGCACAGTTCGCGGATGTCGGTGGCCAGTGCCATGCTCTTGGCGCTATGGCGCGGACATCCCAACATGCCGGCGGCCACCGTTTTCGCATGCCGGAGCCCCAACAGACCACGGCCCTGGCAATGGTCCCACAGGGCCGCCACCCGATCAACCACGGTCCGCACCACATTCAGGGCCAGTAATTCCAGACTGGTCGGCGCCGGCATGACCATCCGTTCCAGGTCCAAGACCCACAACGTGCCGTTCAGCGGCCCCATCAGCGCAGACGTTCGTACGGCCCGTGTCGAAAGCAGGATGTGCCAATGCATCATGGAAATATCCGGTGCCCATACAGCTTCCACAAATGTGGCGGGCAAATTCAAGGCCGGGGCATGGATTTCCAACAGACGGCGCGCCGCAAGTTCTTCGCCCACCGACCATAGCGCGCGTCCGATCAGCAGAAGCAGATATTCCTCCGGCAATCCTCCGTCCCGGCTGATGGTGCCATCCAGCGACGAGGCGGCAAAGGCGGGATGCTGGCGCCGGATAAAGGCCGCAATGGCTTCCGCCAGTTCGCGCCGGTAAGCCGTGGCCGTCGCTTGGCCATCGTCCCCCGCCGGCTCGATTTCGTCGGCAATATAGGCGGTCAGGGCCTGCTCCGCGTGTTCGTCTGCCGCTGGTGGGTTCCATATCATGTCTTGCCGATAATACCTTTGACTTCCGTGAGAAACTGGTTGACGTCTTTAAACCGGCGATATACCGATGCAAAGCGGATATAGGCCACTTCATCCAGTTTTTCCAGGCGCTCCATGACTTTTTCGCCGATGGCCGAACTGGGCACTTCGCGGTCGTTTTCGTTATCCAATTCCCGGAGGATGGAGTCGGCCATGGTTTCAATCTGCTCGGCGCTGATTGGCCGCTTCTGGCAGGCGCGCAGAATCCCCTTGATCAATTTATTGCGATCAAGCTCCTCGTGCCGGCCGTCACGTTTGATAACCCGGAGATGGGTCTTGATGATTTCCTCATAGGTCGTGAAGCGATGCCCGCATTGCAGGCAAACCCGGCGCCGGCGGATGACATCGCCTTCCCGGGCCGACCGGCTGTCAATGACCTTGTCATTAAGATGTCCGCACTTTGGGCAACGCATGGCGTGGTTTTCTTCCGGATAACATTTGCATAATCTCTGCTGACGAAAGGCAATATCTGAAGGCACTCTTATTCTATTGAATCGGCGGCGTAAGGGAAGCTGTTTTTTCGGTGGTGCCGTCAGCGGAGTTCTTCAGCACTCCACGCTCGACGCTTTACGCTCAACATGTGTTTCCGCCTTCAGTTCGGAAGTGCACTGAGGACAGCGCACGGCCTTGATGGCAATGGTCGAACAGCAAAACGGGCAGGTCTTGGTCGTGGGTTCCGTCGGCGTCGGCGCCGGGGCCGCCAGGAACGTCCGTTGTTTCAGGCGTTGAATGAATTGAATCATCATGAAAATAACAAAGGCCTGAATGACAAAATCAATGACGGTATTAATGAACAGCCCAAGATTAATCGTGCTGGTGCCGGCCGCCTTGGCCGCGTCAATGGTGGTAAAATGCCGGGTATTCAGATCAAAACAAAGGGCGGCAAAATTAATTTTGCTGATCAGCATGCCCAGCGGCGGCATGAGGATGTCGTTGACCAGGGAGCTGATAATTTTGCCGAAAGCGCCGCCGATAATCACGCCGACGGCCATGTCAATGACATTGCCGCGTATGGCGAATTCCTTAAATTCTTTTAACATGACCTGTCCTCCTTGCTTCTGAAAATGAGCTGGTCGCCTTCTTTCAGGTGCGCCCAGGGGAACCAGCCCGACTGCAGTTCCATGACACCCCAGGCCGGCCAGCCGCCCCATATCATGCGAAAGGGCTTCACCCGGGCGGCCATCCGGACCACGCGCCCCTCGCGCGAAAAGAAGATGATGTCCAGCGAAAACCGCATAAACCATGTATGCATAGCGCGGCAGGGGACCAGAACCAATCCCTGGTCTGTGCTTAGAGAGGCGGCGCCGATCAGTCCGCGCGCCCGGCGCCAGGAACCGGAGCCCCATTCGACATCGTGTACCAGAGGCAAGCCATCCTTGCGAAACACGGAGATCATAAGAATTTTATATTATAGAACCCTGGCGATTTCAAATGAAACACACGGGGCGCGAGCCATGGCGGAGTGGCGTCACTTGAACGCTTCGTCGAAAACCCGGTCGGACGGTGAAAAATCGAGCTGACGCACGAACCGGCAGGCTTCCGCCGCGCCGGTGTCGCGATCCATGGCGGCGTCTTCCCATTCCACCGAAAGCGGTCCCTTATACCCGATGGCGTTTAAGGTACGAACGATTTCCTCGAACTTGACGCTGCCCCGTCCCAAACTGCGGAAATCCCAGCCGCGGCCGGGCGTGCCGAAATTAAGATAAGAGGCCAGAATGCCGCTGGTGCCGTCGAGCGTGAGTGCGGCGTCCTTCATGTGTACGTGGCAAATCCGGTCGGGAAAGGCTTTCAGGAAACACACCGGATCCACCATCTGCCATAGCAGGTGGCTCGGATCGAAGTTAAACCCGAATGTCTTGCGGTTTTTCAGGGCTTTCAGCGTGCGCTGCGCCGTGACGATGTCGAAGGCAATTTCCGTGGGATGCACTTCCAGCGCGAATTTGACGCCACACTTGTCGAATTCATCCAGGATCGGGTTCCACAGCCGGACAAAATAGTTGAAGCCGTCTTCAATCATCGCTTCGCTGACCGGCGGGAAGCTGTAAATCATATGCCAAATGGATGAGCCCGTGAAGCCGTTGACTACCTTGACGCCGATATTTTTTGCGGCGCGGGCACTATCCTTCATCGCCTGGATCGCCCATTTGCGCTTGGCCTCCGCTTTGCCGGCGCAGGATTTGGGTGCGAACATGTCGGAGCGCGCATCGTTATTCGGGTCGCACACGAGCTGTCCGGCGAGGTGATTGCTGATGGCAAAAACCTTCAGGCCGTGGTCCGCCAGGATCTCCACGCGGGTCCGGGCATATTTCTTATCCTTTGCGGCGCGAGCCACGTCCAGGTGGTCGCCCCAGCAGGCCAGTTCCAGGCCGTCATAGCCCCAGCCGGCGGCTTTTTTGGCGAGTTGTTCCAGCGGGACATCGGCAAATTGGCCGGTACAAAGTGTCACAGGTCTTGGCATGATCAGGTCCTCCTTGTTATTCAACTATCAAAATTTAGATTTTCACCCATTGGGCGCCCATTTTCGACGACTTCACGACCGCCTCGATAAACTGCATGCCGCGCACGCCGTTTTCAACCTTCGGGAAATCGAGAGCCAGCGGATCGGGTTTACGCTTCTCAATCCGGGAAACGATGGTGTCGGCGAAGTTCAAGTAGTTGTTTGCAAACGCTTCCAGGAATGCCTCCGGATGGCCGAAGGGAATACGCGTGCAACGAGCGGCCGCCGCACTCTTGGCTCCGACGTAGCCGTTGCCGCGGCGCCAGATTTGAACTGGGCCGTCAATGACTTTGACGTACAGATAGTTCGGGTTTTCCTGATGCCACTCGATGCTCTGGGTTTCGCCATAGACCCAGATGGCGAGGTTGTTCTCCTCGCCGATCGAAACCTCACTGGCGTGCAGAAGTCCCTTGGCGCCGTTGTTAAAGCGCAGGAGACAGTTGCCGTCGTCATCCAGTTTACGGCCTTTGACAAAAGTGGAAAGGTCAGCCAGAATTTCACGGATCTTCAGGCCCGTGATGTATTCGGCAAGATTGGCAGCATGCGTGCCAATATCGCCCATGCAGCCGGCGACCCCGCTCTGTTTGGGATCCGTGCGCCAGGCGGCCTGTTGTGATCCAGAACGCTCGATGGGCTTGATCATCCAGCCCTGCGGATATTGCACCACAACCTTGATGATCTTGCCAAGATCGCCCTGCTTGACCATGTCGCGGGCAAGCTTGACCATCGGGTAGCCGGTGTAGTTGTGCATGAGGCCGAAGACGCACCCCGATAGTTTGACGGCTTTTTCCAATTCGAAGGCTTCCTTAACGGTCATGGTCATGGGTTTTTCGCACATCACATGGAAGCCGGCCTTGAGAAAATCGCGCGCGATCGGAAAGTGCCAGTTATTGGGAGTGGTAATGGCGACAAAATCAATACGCGTTTCAGGACGGAGTGCCAATTCGCCGGCAATCATGGTTTTGTAATCGGAATAAGTGCGTTTGGGATCCAGGCATAGTTCCCGACCTGTTTGCAGGCTCTTTTCCGGATTGATATCAAACGCGCCGGCAACCAATTCGATTTTGCCGTCGAGTCGCGATGCCTTGCGGTGCACATCGCCAATGAACGCTCCCGGACCGCCGCCAACCATTCCCATACGTAATTTCCGATTCTGCATATCCGGTGCCTCCCTGGATGGTTACTGTAGCCCCTGTGTCATAACTGTCCATTAAACCATAGCATTTTAAAAAAAGCTGTCAATGGTTTTGACGCTTCCTATAATCCTTTGGTAATGTGATCGTGGTTCGCATAGAAGTGCCGTGTTGCGGCAGCCCTGCCCGCCCGCCCGCAACGCTGTCGCGTAGTGACTGCGGGCAGGCAATGCTATCCGTCGGCTAACGGATTGCAGGCGGGCCTGCCCGCAATGCTACGCATAGCGTTGCAGGCGGGCTGACGGCGAAAAGCGCGGGAGGCGGTGCGCGCCTCGCGGCCGCCCGGACCTGCGCGTGGAGGAAGTTCAGATTGGATTGGATGGAACGATCGAAACGCAAACCCGGATTAAATCAGGAGGTTTATGCAAACAGCGGACGAGTTGAAGGCGCGTGCCATCGGGTTGAAGGATTTTGTGGACTATGCCGTCGGTTCCGTGGTCAGCAAGACGCTCATTGACAAGAAGGTCGGCACCCTGACCCTCTTTGCCTTCGAAGCCGGCCAGGGGCTTAGCGAGCATACGGCCCCCTATGATGCCGTGGTCCAGATACTGGATGGCGAAGCGGAGCTGGTCATTGCCGGTAAGCCGGTCAAAGCCAGGGCCGGTGAACTGGTAATTATGCCCTCCGGCGTGCCGCATGCAGTGCGGGCCGTGCAACGGTTTAAGATGCTGTTGACCATGATCCGGGAGAAATAAGAGGGAGGAAGTGGAACGTATTGGACCAAGTGGTCAGTCCGAGAAGGCGCCGACTTAAAGCCTGGCGTGTTTCAGATAGTGTGGGCTTTCATAGACGCTTAGGACGCCGGATCCCTCCTCGACGGGAGTCCTTGCAGTCGCGCCTTAGCCACGCCTTCCTATTTTTTTTATCCTTCAGACGTGACATCCCGGTCCCTTTTTGACACATTCCCACCATGAAAAAGCTTCATCAGGTCGGTTTCAATGGGCGGATGTCCATACCACCAGAAAAGCGTTATCAGTTTCAAATCACTTCGCAGCCTACGGCCGATCCGTACAGCGTGTGGGTCGGACCTTCGGCAAATTTCCTCTATTAGGGGTTAGGGTTATGATTGCATGAGAACGAGTGAAGAACCTGTTGGCGCGCAAGCCCGTGGACCGGGGCACGTTCAGTGTGAGGGGATGGGGGGGCATCAAACGATGGATCGCGCAAGGGCATCTTATGGAGGAAAAAGGCAACTACATGAAAAAAACCGATAGGCGTACCACACAAACCCGTTTTGATATTGCCGTCTGGAAAACGCTGTCGGCGGAGTACCGCCCGATTCCGTTCTGGGTGTGGAATGAAAAACAGGAGCCAGAGGAATTAAAACGGCAAATTGCCGAAATGCATCGTCAAAGGTTCGGAGGTTTTTTTATTCATGCCCGGTTGGGTCTCAAGACCGCCTATCTGGGTGACAAATGGTTTGAGCATGTCAGGCTGAGCCTGGCCGAAGCCAGACGGCTGGGCATGCAGGCCTGGATTTATGATGATGACCGCTGGCCTAGTGGCTATGCCAGCGGCAAAACCGCCGAAACGCCAGGCCTAGACTACCCGGCTTACGGGTTGATTTGCCGAAAGGATGCGGGCCGCGAGAGTTTCGAGATAATCCGCAGCCCACGGAGCATCTGGCTGAATAATACCAGCGATCCGGATCTGTTGAATCCCGACGTGACGTCGGCATTCCTCAAAATCACCCATAAAGAATACCGTCGCCGATTCGGTAAATACTTTGCCAAGACCGTCCCCGGCTTTTTCACCGACGAGCCAAGCTATGTTATGTGGGGCCATGATGAGAAGTTCCGCTGCATTCCCTGGACCGGGAAGATGGAGGAAATTTTCAGGAAGCGGCGGGGATATGAGCTTAAGCCTTATCTCAAAAGCCTGTTTTCCGATATCGGCGACTTCCGCAAGGTGCGCCTGGATTTTTACCAGACCGTCACCGAACAGTTTCGCGACAGCTATGCGAAAAAGCTGTTCGACTGGTGCGGGAAGCAGGGGGTGGCCTCCACGGGACACGTAATGATGGAAGAAACCTTGCTTTCGCAGGTGCAGGCCGTGGGCGCGACCATGCCGCACTATGAGTATTTACAGGTGCCGGGCATAGATGGACTGGGATACGAATTGCCGGGTTCTCCGCTGGTCAGCAAGCAGTGCGTCAGCGTGGCCCGGCAGTTGGGCCAAAACCGGGTGCTGGGTGAATTGTTTGGCGGCGCGGGGTGGGAGATTCCGCTCGGCAAACTGAAGCCGCTGGGCGATTACTATTTCGCGTTGGGCGTCAACTTATTGAACCAACACCTGGCCTACTACTCCATTCGCGGCTGCCGCAAACGCGACTATCCTAACTCCTGTTCCTACCACCAGCCGGGCTATGACTTGTACGGCCCATTCAATGACTACTATTCCCGCTTGAGCTATGCCTTGACTCGGGGTAAGCCGGTAAGCCGGATTCTGATCTTACACCCCATAGCGAGTGCCTGGGCCTTATACACTCCCGGAAACCCCGAACCGGTCAAGGAGTTGGATCGGCAATTTGCTGAACTGTCGAATAGTCTCTTGCGCTGCCAACGTGACTACGACTATGGCGATGAATTGCTGATGCAGAAACAGGCGGAAGTGGTTGACGGCAAACTGGCTATCGGCCAGATGAGCTACGATGCAGTGATGGTCCCGCCGGCGGAAACCTGGAGTTCCCATACTTTTGCCTTGCTGCAAAAGTTCGCCAGCCAGGGTGGAAAGATCATTGCCGTCGGCTGCCAGGCTACTTTCCTGGCCGGCCGGCCTTCCTGTACTTTAGCGGCGTTCTTAACCGGTTCGGCGGTCCTGCCTGTCAAGCAGGCAACGCCTGTGGCCTTGGAGAAGGCGCTGGCTTTCCTGCCGCCAGACATCAGGGTCAGGGCGGAAAACGGCAAGCTGATTCCCGAATTGATTTATCAGCACCGAACTGATGGCCGGCGCGAACTGTATTTCCTGACTTTCGGTGGCCGAAAAAAAGAGTTCCGCGCTTCGGTCACGCTTGAAGGCGAAGGTGCAGTTGAGTTGCTGAACCCGGAAAACGGTGCGATCGAACCATTACCGGCTCACACTGAAAAGGGCATGACCCAATTCGAAATAACTATCCCGGCTCAAGGGTCGTGCCTGATTATGCTGAAACGCGGCGCGGTTAGTCAGGAAAAAGCGTTTACTGTGCAACAACCGGAACGCCAGCCGTTGGACGGCACTTGGCGAGTGACGCGGCTGGAGCCGAATGTTTTGCTGATAGACCGTTGCCGGCTGAAGTGTTTCAAGTCTGACTGGAGCGAGCCAATGGGCATTACCGGGATGATCATGCCTAATGCCCAGGGTGTTTTGCAGAACGCCTTCGACAAAAAGCTGTTGTGGCCGGACTGGCCTATAGATTTACGGCTGGAGTTTCGGGCTGACCTGCCTCAGGGAGATAAGATTGACCCGTGGCTGGTGATTGAAAACCCGGCGTCATTCATATCCCTGAGCGCCAACCGCCAAGCTTTGGCAGTGGATAATAACTCCTGGTGGCTGGACCGTCAGTTCCGGAAGGTCGGACTGCACAAATCGTTGCGCCCGGGAGTGAATCGGATTAATTACCGGTTCAAATGGGCAAGTCCCACGCTGCCCCACACCTTGAAATTTACGCCTGAAGGCGTGGAACTCGAGAACGCTTATATTATCGGTAATTTTAATGTCAGTTGGAAAGGCCCTTCCGCCCGCATCGTGCCGGCCCAAGCGCTGCCCACCGATCCCAGTACCGACCTGGCCAAACACGGCCTGCCTTTTTACGTGGGCGTGATTCGCTATGAGAAGGCGTTTGTCCTGCCGGAGATCTCCAAACAGGTATGCTATATGATCAGGTTCCCCTGTCCGCATGGGGAAGGGCTTCGCCTGAGCGTTAACGGCAAACCGGCCAACTTGCTCTGGCGTGAACCCTTTATGGCTGACTGCACACCTTTGCTGAAGTCTGGGGAAAACCGCCTGCAAGTCGATCTTTTCAGTAATCTGGGCAATGTGCTGGGGCGGCTCCATCATCGCGCGCCCTGGACCGATCCGGGGCATTTCCTTCGTTCCTATCAGCTTCGCCCTGTCGGTTTGGGCGGCATACCCGAACTGATCGTTTATTAGGAGACCACGACATAAAAGCCTTGGTTCTTGGATTCGACACCGAAGCGGATGTTTTCGAAAAGCAGCCCTATGGCAAGGCGGCGATGCGAAAGGTCATCGCTTCTTTGGAGACGATTGGTCGGCATCTCGATGACTTCGATGCGCCGGCGACGTTCTTCCTGGTGGGCCAGTTGGTGGAAGC
>JAHIMN010000230.1 GCA_018896395.1 Verrucomicrobiota bacterium
CCCGAAATCGCTCGGTCGCCCCGCCAGTCCCTTGTCCAGAATCACGCCGTCATGGATCCACGTGGTTCCGCCATTGAGCGTGAATTGCGGGAAGATGGCCGTCAGCGCCAGGCGCCCCTTGCCCTGTTCGCGGATCGCATAGAGCGTGGGCGGGGTCTTGGAATCCGGCCGCCGGGTCCTGAGCTTGTAATAGCGCTCCTCCACGGGATCCAACTTCTGAGTGGTGGGATCTTTGGTGAAACTGGTAGCGGAGCCGCGCACCACCTCGATCCAGTCCTTGGAGACCAGCAGCGGCATGCAGGGCAATGACCAGTAGCTCATCCAAGCTCCGCCGGGGAACCACATGCCTTTGACGCCGTCGCTCACCGGCGACTTGGCGATGTTTTCCGTGTAGACAAACGTCACCGTGTTGCGGGGATGCATAGTGATTGTGGCCGGATCTTGAACCGACTCGTACGGCAGCCGTGCGCCCCAGCGTTCCAGATAATCCTCGAATTTTGTATTAGCCCTGAACCCCCAATCCCACAGGGTCGGCATGAGAAAAATTCCGCCGCCCTTCTCCAGGTAGGCGTCGAGCAAAGGCAGTATCTCTTTCTTATACGGCGGAAACTTGCCCCAACTCGTGGCCCAGTTTTCGGCGTCCTGTTCGTCCGGGGGCAGATCCATTATTACCAGGCAGTTGTACTGTTTGATGAGGTCCCAGGTGATCGGCCGCGGTGGCTGCTCACCGAAAAAATGGCTGTCGATCTGAAATCCATGCTGGTTCAACCGCTGGAAATAATCGAAATCGCCATATCTCATCGGCGTACAGCCCATGCCGTTGATGATCAGGATGGCCGGCTTGTTCGTGGCGCTTTCCCCGGCCACGGCCGGCAGGGCCCCCCACCAGAACGGAAGCACGAGCAGAACCGTCTGCACAACACGTTTCAACATCCCTGACCCTACGATCAACAGCCGGCATCGCGTAGACATTTTCATTTTTCTCCTTTTTTTTAGACAGGAAGCCTTCTGCAATATTCTTAACTATTTATCGAGCAACAACACGCGTTTTGCAGAAGTCTTCAATAAATCAGAAATCATGATTGCGCAGGCGGGAGCAAGAGGCAAGTGAACAATGTTGCTATTTTGGATATTCTTTTGCGCGGCGGGCAAAGGGGTCCAAGGCCGTGTTCACCGTGCTGATCGGGGCATGACCGAAGTGCTGACGGAAGATCTTGGCAAAATAATGGCTGTTGTCGTAGCCCATGGCGTTCGCCACCTCGGCCACGTTCAAGGCGCCCTGCGCCAGGAGGTCCTTGGCGCGATTCATGCGCAGCGCCGTCAGGTAGGAAAAGAGCGAAAAATCGCTTTCCTTACTGAACACGTGCGACAGATAAAACGGACTGACCTTCAACACGCGGGCAATGTCATTCAATGCCAGGGGTTCGTGAAAATGGGCTTCCAGGAAAGCCTTGGCCCGGAACATGAGCGATTGCCGGCGCTGAAGACCGGAGAGCTGACGCTGATGCCGCTCACGGTTATGTCGTCCCCGAATGCATTCCTGGAGAAGAAACATGAGCAGGGTCAACACCCGTGACCGAACCAGCAGGCGATGAACGTCATCATCTTCCGCCAAGCGATCCATCCGCAGATGATTGAACATCCGACCCACTTCCACTTTCATGGCCGGCGGCAAACGCTGAAGTCGGGCATTGTTGACATACGCAAAATAATCCCGCTCCGCGCTCCACGAGAAAAACACCATGAACACTTCCAGCCTCTGGCCGGGCTCAAATTCATCGCGGTGCAGGCGTTCGGTCGGAATCAGGAGCGTATCACCGGCCACGGCCTCGACACGGCTGTTGCCCAGGATGAGCCGGACCCGGCCCTTAATGATATGAAACATTTCGCAGCAGGGTGTCGTGTGGTTTTTCTGCGCGAAAATGGGGTCGAAAATCAACTGGCCCATGGAATCAATCACCGGCAGTTCGCGCGCAAACCGCTGTTCCAGCGTGAGCGCAGATAATCCTGCACGTTGTTTTTTCATATATCCTGATTATCAACAGCCAACCAAACTGAGAGGATATCAAATTTACGCCTCAAGGAAAGCCGGAAACGCCAACTACCTTGATTTCTTGCCAACGGCGTGCATTCCTGATATAGCATATGAAGTTTGACGCGTGGAATTTCATGAATACATTTTGGAACTGGCGGGAAGCACCAATCAATAAAGGAGGCACAAAATAATGAACACACGCTTGCGCGGTTTACTGCTGATAATCCTGGTTGCCGTGGTCATGGCCTCGGCCGATGATGTTAAGAAATCAATGATCGCCGTTATCCCCATGCAGACCGACGATAAAGACGTGAATCTTATGCCGCCCTCGGAACTGCGCGCATGCGACTGGGTGGCGGCCTGGCAGGCCGCCCGC
>JAHIMN010000231.1 GCA_018896395.1 Verrucomicrobiota bacterium
GCAACGTGAAAGCGGGTAGCCATGGCCAGAGGGCGATGCGGCCTTTGCCGTATTCGCGCACCGCCAGCAGGGGGACGGATGATGAGTACGTCCCGGGGCCCGTCACTTTCTTGTAATCGTTCGCAGCCGGGTCCGGGAGGAAAGATGCCGCTGTGGGCCTCGTGCGTATCAGCACCTTCCAATTGGGATCGGTCTTAAAGGTGATCGCGCCGGGTTCACCCGGTTCGTAGCGCGCCAGCGGATAAGCCAGACCTTCGACACCTTCTGTGGCAGGATGTTTTTCGAGGATGTCTGTCCAGCTGAACGGGCCGGCTATCCTGGTCTGCCAGAGATTCGCCGGATCACTCTCGGCAATTTGTTCGACCAGTATTTCGGCGCCAACCGGCGCCAGTAACTCCTGCCAGAAACTTATTCCTCTGGCGGCGTACAAATCTTTAAAGATCAGCAACCCTCCGCCTTCCTCGGCGTAGGCGCGGAAAAGCCCCGCGGTTTTTTTGAGATCAACCCCGGCGGCTATGCCAGCATCACCAATGACCGTGGGTACCACAACAACATTGAACTGCCGCAGGTACTCCGGTGTAATCCCTGCCAGGGTACTGCACCAGGCCGGTTCAATCCCCTGTGCTTTGAGTTCCCGGAAGATTTCCTCCGGCGCTGCGCTGCCCCAATCCGCTAACAAGACCGTGATTTTCCTGGGGACAGCGGGTGTCTCCGCGGGGCAGCACGTCAAGTTCAACAAGAACACGGCCACAACCAATCCCAACAGTCTTATCCTTTTCATGGTTCCTCCCCGTTTTGTTTTTCCTATTTGTTTGGATAGCGCGTCATGGTTTAACACCCGGTTCGGTACTAACGCAAAGACGCAATTGTCTGGGCTCTTGCACGCGGCATGCCAACCAGAACAATGCAAACACGCTCAATGCCAGGCAGATTGTGAAGAGGCTTCGCAGACCCCATTGAGCGGCGATCGCACCAGCAACCAGGGATATCAGTATTGTGCCTGCTCCAATCCAAAGATTACCGATTGTGATGTGGGCGACCCGGCTCTCATGCGGGCAGGTTTCAAAGAGCATGTTGTAATGTGAAACTAAACCGCTACCCGAACAGATACCAGCTCCGGTGTAAGCAAGCAGACAACCTATCCTTCCCGGGATCAGTAACATTACCAGAAGGGTGGGAATTTGCACAGCCGTACTTACCAGTAGGCCCATTCGGTGGCCGCACCTGTCCCCAAGACGTCCGAGAAAAATATTGGCTGATGCTATCCCTAACAACATGACCGCGCTGTATGAAACCAGTGTTCCCCCGTCAATCTTTCCGCCTTCGGCTGAGGTGTAATACATTGCGATGAATGGGATGATGCAAAATCCGGCGGTGGCCAGCAAACGCGCAATCAGGAAATTGCGGAAATTTCGATCAAGTAAACTCTCTTTGAAACGCAAAAATAACGTCACCACTGTAAGTCGGGGTGTCTCTGCCGTCGCACTTGCACCGGAGTCATCAATTCTATACAGGATGCCCCATGACAGGATTAACAGCATACCTGTAGCCAAGTAGAGATTGGAATACATCGCTGGACTATCTGACAGTTTGAGCAGGCGGCCGGCAATCACAGTTCCGATTGCCCCTGCCAGTGCGCTCACACCCCAGATGAAACCGGTTACGGTCCCCCGGATGTCCTGGCGGAAAATGTGGGCGAGCCAATCTGACCAAACCGCTGTCACAATCCCCCATGCCGCCATGTAGCCGATTAAGCCTGCCAACATTCCCCACCGAAACAGTGACGGCGACAATTCTTCCGCGAAGCGCGCGAGAACGGCCATCAGAAGCGCAAAAGGGACGATGACCAGCAATGTCCACAACATCAGTTGAAACTTGCGTTTCTTGAGCGACACAAAAAGACACATGCCAAGTAGCTGCGGCAGGAGTGAACCGGCAGACACAATACCGTATATTGAGCCGATCATCACCCCGCCAGCCCCGTATTTTAGAAGCAAGATAGTCAGCACTGTAGCTGGAGTAACCAGGCAATTGGCAAACCCTACCAGAGATTCTGCCGTCACGTTCAACACTGCGTTGCGATATTCTCTGTGATTCATTTAATGTCGTTTCCCTACAAGCAGTTAATCAATTGGCTCCGGAGTGGGCGATCAACTCCTCTAAACTGACCTATTCATGAAGATTTCAGTTCTTCATGAATAGGTCATCTGAAAGGCTTCGACGTGAGCGACTTGGGTCGCTCGTGCTCAGGGTTAGCCTTGAGCAAGCCTGCAATTTTTGCAGGCGCGTCGAAATTTCAAAGCCATTGGCTTTGAAATGCTTATGAATGAAAATATGGTTTTCATGAATAATGCAGGCTAAGCAGATTTTTTTTCATAGTCTCATCCAAACTGATAGTTCATAACCCGCGTTAATTCATCGATCACAGCAATTGCATTCTCTATCGGCGTTTCCCGGGGAAGCGGCTTGGCTGTTTCCAGAAAATATCCGCCGCCTTCAGAAAGAATTTTTACGGCCTCCCGGACTTCGGCACGAGCCTGATCAGGGCTGCCAAAAACAATTGCTCCCTGGGTGCCAATTCCTCCCCGAAAAGTTAAATCTTTACCAAACTCCTTCTTTGTTCTTCGAATGTCCATTGCTCCCGGCGTGTTTTTACAATCTTCTCGATATCTGACTGGGGAACCAGGTCAATCCGCGGTATTTGAGAGGCATCCGGCTCCTTTAACGGCGGATTAACGAAAGTATAACCGCCTTCTTCTCTCTTCCACTCGGAACCGAACCTATCCTTAAATCCATCTGCAGTTACATCGTGGTCCTCAACTTCCCAGAGAATACGGATAATATCATCCGGCGGGCATGGCCAGGCATCACGAGACCCCCATAGACCTGACATTTTGTTTAAGAGAGTCTTGTCCAGATAAAGGGTATAAGGTATCCTTTCCGGTGTCTTATGATTTAAGGCTTCAAATGCAAGTTCTCTGGATGTCACAGCTGAACCCTCACAGGCTCATGTTTTTTCCATGATTTTATTATTGCCTCACAGACAGACATGGAAACAAGACCCTCATCAGCTGATGTCTCAGGCTTGCCAATCCCTTCAGTTGCGTCTAAGAATGCCTGATGTTCTTGCCGGTACATGTCGTCGCGCTCAACAACAAAGTTCTCGGTTCTTACTTTTAACTCTTCTCTGGTCCCGATTCTTAATAGGCCGTCCATTAAATCCAGAACAGCCCAACCCTTATCGCCCACGATTTCATACTCATGCCGCATCGGCATTTGTACATAATTAAGATGAATGGATGATACCAGAGGCAGTTTATATTCACAATTAATCACGGCAACATTGGGATTAGAAGAGAGTTCCAAATTGCCGGACTGAAAAGCAGATGTGCATACCAAGACGGGTTTTTCTTTAAGAAGCCAGTAAAATAGATCCGGCTGATGGGCATAATCAAGAAACAATGCCCCTTCCTGATTTGCCTGGTGACGGGAAACTGAGTTAACAAGAGTAACATATGTGCCGACTCTGGCATGGGCATGAAGCACTGTACCCAGGATTCCCTGGTCAATAATTTCCTTGAGCCTTTTCAAACCTGGATGAAAGTGCAGGTTAAAACCGATATTCAAGATTTTGGATGATCTGTCTGCCGCTTCCTTCATTTTAACGGCATCCGCAAGATTATCGCTCATTGGTTTTTCACAAAGCACATGGATACCCGCCTCAAGCGCCTGGATGACCTGCGCAGTGTGCATATTATGGGGTGTTGCAATCAATGCTATATCAGGCGCAGTTTCCAGCATAGCCTCAAAAGATTGGTAAGCAGGCAAATCACCAAGCTGGTTTCGCACCATGGCAAGAGTTTCTGCATTCGGCTCTACCAATTCCACACACACATCCGACCGCTCACAAAGCAACCGGGCGTGGCGCTTGCCGATTGAGCCGAGTCCCACCACCGCTATTCTCTTTTTCACTGCCATATGGAAAATCCCCCATCAACCACAAGATTATGGCCCGTCACATAATCAGAAGCAGGCGATGCCAGAAATAATACCGCACCTTTAATATCAACGCCGTCACGGCCCATTCTCCCAAGGGGCGTGCGGTCACTATAATCTCGCACAAACCCTTCGGGCAGGTCTCTGTTGAATCCGCCCGGAGAAATAGCATTTACATTTATTCCCATGGGAGAGAGAAGCCCTGCCAGATCCCTGGTCATGCCTATCACTCCTGCTTTTGCCGCAGCATAATCAATGGGTTGACCGGCCATATTGTTGCGTTCGTACATCCGCCGGTCGCGGCCAACTATCCCGGCCATGGAGGCAATGTTGATGATTTTACCGCTCTGTTGCTTGGCCATAATCTTCCCGGCTTCACGACAGCAGTAGAGGACTCCGGTAAGATTCAATTCTATGAGTTTAGAAATATCATCCGGTGACCTTTCAAAAAGATGACACACGCCTTTGCCGGAACCGCCGCCGACATTGTTAACCAGGATATCAATATGCCCTTTCCACTCTTGTGCTTTTTTTACTACTTCAGCAACCTTGACAGGGTCAGTTTGATCCAGTTCCAAGGGTAAAACCTCTGCACCGTATTTCTCGTTTAATTTTTTGGCCGATTCCTGTGCCCGGGAAATACTTCTTGACGTAATTGCCACACTGCATCCAGCACCGGCCAAAATACAGCTCATATCATACCCCAGGTGAACAGCTCCGCCTGTTATCAAAGCGACCTTACCAGTAAGATCGAACATCCGCACAATTTCTTCATGCATGTGTTATATCTCCTTTTTCATTTCTTCAAGCAGTTTCCAACAGTACAACTGCATCCGCGGCAGATGAAACGGTCCGGCCCAGCGATTGCCCTTGACCGTGGAAGAAATCGTCCCGTCTCTATGCAGATACTTAAACCACTCTCCGTTTTTCCTGTCAGGAAAATGTGAGTAGGCCCACTCATGGATTTTCTCATGCCAGTCTTCGTACTTCTTCTGGCCGGTCAGATAATGGGCCAACAAACACGCATAGAGAGCTTCATTATGGGGCCACCAGAGCTTCATGTCGTGCTCATATTGCTCGCAGGGCTTGCCTTCCACATCAACGAAGTAAAGAATGCCGCCGTATTCTTTATCCCAGCCCCAATCTAATGACCAGTCAAGGATAGTACATCCTTTTTCGATTAAATTCTTGTCATTTCTATGCCGGCCTTCTTCCATGATAAACCAGGAGGTTTCTATCGCATGTCCGGGATTGATGCACCGGCCCTCCGGGCTGTCCAGCCTTTCGCCATTGACACCAACTGTTTCAAAGAGAGCTCTCTCATCATAGTGCATGAAATCTTCAAGAACTTCCTTCAGAGAGTTATCAATTACCTCCTCGTATAATGGGTCATCACCTGTTTTGCGGATTTGCTGGGTGGTAGCCAGGAGTATCATAGGCATGGCATGGCTTTTCACCTGTCTGGTTTGCGGGTAAATTTTGGGCGGAAGAAGCTCGGGATTCTGGTAGTACCGTATAAGTAATTTGTAGAGTTTCTTTGCCCTTTCCAGCTTCTTTTCATCTCCGGCTGCCAGAGAGTATTCCGCAAAAGCTATTACTCCAAACGTCTCCGCGTAAATATATCTCCTTTTTCTCAAAGGCCGGCCATCACGGGTTACCTCAAAGAACATCCGTCCATCTGTGTCAAAGCAATATTTCTCAAGAAATTCAATACCGTGTCTTGATGTATTGAGCCACTCTGGGCGTTTTTCCACACTGTTGTATAATAGAGCCATAAGCCAGGTAAAACGGCCCAGTACCCAGACTGGTTTGTCGGTGTTTAAGATGGTTCCATCCTGGTCCAGATAATTAAGAAATCCTCCATGCTCATGATCAATAGTGTGTTTCATCCAGAAGGGAATAGTATCTTTCAACAACCCGTCACGGTGGATTACAATCAGCTCTTCTATTCTATTCTTTTTCATTTTTTAGCACGAATAAGTCACTTGCGCTTCACAGTCACATACGTGCCCACGATCGCACTCTTGATACCCTCGGAATCATTGGGGTCTGTTCGGGCATACGCAACAAGCACTGTGTCCGGACCAACTGCCTCAATCCAGTCGTAGTTACCGGCATCATAGGCTAACGCTCCATGATAAAGGCAGAAATGGCCGAGCCAGGTATGTCCGTTATCAAGGCTGAACATAAGCCAGTCGCCCGGCCTGCCGTAAACCACGGCAATTACGCCGTTTTCCATTAAACAGGATTTCGGATAAACTCCGCGGTCGGCAACCGGGTCGGCATTGCTCCAGGTTTTTCCATTGTCATCGGACCGGCTCATATAAAGAGGCCTATATGCCCTGTTCCTATACGCCCCGCCAGTCCGCATAAAGCAGAGGATTTCGCCGTTGGGCAGCAGAAGCAGATGAGGTTCGCAAAAACCGTCTAACCTTAGATTTTGCTCTTTTGTCAAATCAAATGCCACTGTTGCGAGATACTGCCATGTTTTACCGCGGTCGACAGATCGGACGACAACGGTACGCCATTTGAACGATTTTTCGTAGTCAGCGTTGAATCCAGCGTGCCCGGAAGCCAGCAAACTGCCGTCACTAAGTCCCACAATTGCGTGGTCTATGTAGGCATAACCGGCTTTCGTGCCCTCCTCCGGAGAAAACTCGAATAGTTCGGGGATATCGGTTAGCGTAGTTGTCTCTTCCTTGTGCGTATAGCCATTATCCGTTGAGCGGTAAAGCTTGGTCTGGTAGTCGCCTTTCCGGCCTGCCCCTACCAGCCAGGTACTTGACAAATGAATAATCTCACCGTCCGGGAACTGGTAGGCATTGTGAGTAGGCCAGCCCGGCGTTTCGCACCAGGTTCGTCCGCCGTCCTTCGAACGCCTCCAGGATGTGGGTTCGGGCGCTGGAAACCCCTGACTGCCGCCCGCCACAATCTCCCCATTCGCCAGCTTGAACATGTAGGCGGCCGGACATGTTGTTTCGTGTGCCGGGATAATGGTCTGCGTCTCCCCAATGCTGATTTCAACTTTGTCATCCTCGTAAACACATCGAATATGTTTCATCTGTTCTGCAGTTTTCTTCGCCATCTCTTTCTCCTTTTGTTTCTGAATCCTGGAGTTCTGCAAAATTAACGAATTTCGCAGAAGTCTAACTTTACCGAAAAGCAGAATATCTTATGCATGGATTGGATCAATCGAACCCGGTTCCCGGGGAAAAGGCATCGACGCGCAACCCGCCGATCTCGAGCAGGGGATTGTCCTGCGGCGGCCGGCAGGCGCGCCAGACGCGCTGGATCTCCGGGTCGTCCAGCCGGGCACCCGCCATGCAATCGTCATTGTCCCAGCGGCACAAACCGGTGGCCCCTGCCTGGTAGTATTCATGGGCGCGCTGCCGCAAAACCGTCAGCGACTCGAGGTGCATGAAATGCCCCAGACTGGGAATCAGCTCCGCCGCCGTGCCCTTGAGCGCCCGGCCATAGGCTTCAATATCAATCCAGCCGTCCGTCCGGTCAATTATGGTCGCGCCGATTCGGTCAGTATGGTCGTGGCGCGGGTAGGGTATCACCACGTCCACCAGCCCCTCCCGCGCCCAGGCTTCCACGTCAATCCCGTACGCCAAATTCCACTCCAGGCACGGCCCGGTCATCACGGTAAGTTCCCGCCGTTTCGCCAGCGGGGCGGGACCCTTGGCGTCCAACAACGCCCGCAGTTCGCGCAGCCACGCCGTCATGAACTCTGCCCACACGCGGTGCAGGCGCGGGTCGGAATCCGGCACCTTCCGCGCTTCAACGCCGTATAACGCGCGGAATCGTTCCCGCACCGGGTCCTCGTAACGCACCAGGGCGAATCCCCGGGAAAAGAGCAGGGTCACCCCGTCCGCACCCCGGGCCAGCGTCTCCCCCAGCAACGCGTTGATATGCGCGCGGACGGCGGGAAAGGCTACACTCAAGGTGCTCAGGGCCGCGCCATCCGCCTCAATACAGCGACACTCGGGGTGGGCTGAGAAAAACCGCGAGCGAAGGATTTGGTCCAAAGATGGCATGCAGTGCACCCACGACTGGGGACGAAAGCCCATCCAGAAGCGCTTGCCAATCCCGTGAACCTGGTCAATGCATTGCCGCAAGCAGTCCTCGCCACGAGCCAGGGGGGCGCGGATACTGTCAAAAAGTTGCTTCAGGTGACCTGCCACCGCCCAGGCACCCAACATGATGGGCGTGCCCACCGTTGTTGGATAGCAGAGGCAGTCGGCTTCGCCGTTGTTGTAGCAGAGCGCGTCCCACTCCTCGTTAGCGAAACGATCGCTGTAGAAGGGGGAGGAGGTGTTGGAAAACAACACAAAGCGGCGGTGGTGGCGCGATGCGGCCGCCGGCACGTCCTCGGCGCGCAGGGGCACGGCGCGCACGGCATAAATAGAACAATGGCCGCCGGCTGACCCGCCCCACCCGTCAGCGGGACAGCGAATCTCCAGGTCCTGGCCGGTCAGGTCCGCCAGTATCCAGGGTTCCTCGCATAACCGGGCGCGGTCAAACGGTGGTCGGTAATAATAATCCCCAAGCAAACGCCACTTCGTGTCACCGGTCAATCGCGTTTCAACAAAGGTTTCCCCGCCCGCCGCATGGGCCAGGCCGATAGACACCGCATGCCACCCGGAGCGTCCCAGAGGGATACGCAACGGGGTTGCGTCGGGATAGACCGTGCGCAGCATGTAGCCTTCATACAGAGCACTGCGGTAGTGGAGCGCCTGCCATTTGCCGGATGATTGTCTGCTGGGCTCCGAATTATTGACCGTCGCGCCGGCGTCCGTCCACGCCTCCGAAGGTAATGCGCAGCGCAGGTCAGTGATCAGCAACGTGCCTGCTGCGTTCGTGCGCTCAGTCGGTTGTGTCTGTTTTTTTTCGTGCTTATTCATCGTGTCCCATATTCCTTGTGCATGTTGTTACTAAAGCGGGCTAACGCAACCCAAACAAAACAAACCTCACCACAGAGACTTGGAGTTACATAGC
The DNA here is from genome assembly GCA_018896395.1 of Verrucomicrobiota bacterium. Classification (GTDB taxonomy): domain Bacteria; phylum Verrucomicrobiota; class Kiritimatiellia; order JAAZAB01; family JAAZAB01; genus VSJD01. The sequence continues at coordinate 8,998 of JAHIMN010000231.1, forward strand.
AGGCACAGAGAGACTTCTCCTCACGTGTGCTCTTCCGACCAATCGTTGCGTGCATCCCGAGCGCGCGCAAGCGCGCCTCGGGATGCACGCAACACTCCGTGTGGAGATGGAAGGAGACCAAGGAGACGGATCACGCTCCGTGCCTGCCTCCGTGGTGTCCTCCATAGGCGGATCCGCCTTCGGCGGAAATCCCCTCTTATTTTCCCGCCTCGGCGGGTCCGCTTCGGGCGGAAACATTTTCTTGTTTTTTATAGCGGTTTCTGATAAGGATACTAACTTCCGATGCCCGGAGGATTGCGGTCGACGCAGACATCCGCGACGGATTTAAAGCTGTTGCCCTGCGGCGGCAGGTACCGGGAGCTCCAGAGCCGCATCACCTCCGGGTCCTCCAAGCGCGCTCCGGTGAGCCCAAGGTCATCGCCCCCACAGCAGAGGCCCGCGGCGCCTGCCGCGTAATAGCGATCTGCATTGCGCAGCAGTTCGGCGCGCGGCGGCACCGACACCCCGCTCCAAGGGTACCGAACAAAGCGATCCCCGTAGTGCCCCAGACACGGAATCACCTGCATCGCCGTGCCCTGGACTGCGGCGCTGTAGGCCGGGACATCCACCGCCCCATCTTGCAGGTCATCGTTTTCCGAACAGGGTGAGGTTTGCGCGGTGAACGGGGTGCGCCGGGGGAAGGGCATGACCACATCCACCAGCCCCTCGCGCGCCCAGGCTTCTACATCCAGCCCAAGCCGCCGGTTCCACGCTAGATCCGGACCGGTGATTATCGCCAACTCCCGGCGTCCAAGTGCCGTTGGGCCCGCTTCATCCAGCAGCCGGCGCAGTTCGCGCATCCATTGCGTCACGAACTCCGCCCAGACCTGCTGCAGCCGCGCATCCAAATCGGGCACGCCGCGCACATCCGTTCCGAACAACTCCCGGAATCGCGCCTGCACGGGCGCCTCATACCGGACCAGGGGATGCCCGCGATGACAGGCGATAACCACGCCGTCCGCGCCCCGGTCCAGCGTCTCCGCCAGTAGCGCGCCGAGGCGCTTCCGCACCGGCGGAAAGGCCACGCTCAACTGGCCGAGCGCCGTGCCCTCGGCATCCAGACAGCGAAACTCCGGATGGGACGTGAAGAAAGGCGAGCGGAAGATCTGGTGCAAAGGAGGCGGTGCGACCCAGGACTGCGGCCGCAATCCCATCCAGAAACGTTTGCCGTGCGTATGGGCGCGGTCGATTGCTCCCTGCAGGGGGTCTTCGCCGCGGGCGATCATCGCGTGAACCTCCTGAAGGATCGGCTGCCAGCGGAATTCCCTGGTGACATCCCACGCGCCCGCTCC
>JAHIMN010000232.1 GCA_018896395.1 Verrucomicrobiota bacterium
GTGGAATACAGGACGCGCCGATCAAATGATGTCCACGCCGAATCCAGAACCGCATCACCTGCCTTCTGTTGGTTGATCCGCAGCTCATACCATCCACGGCTCCCGATATAGGCACGGGCACGGACGATTGATTTTTCAATTCTCAAGATCCGCCGTAGGAAATTTCCATCCCCCTGGCTGTGGCGCGGTTCAACGACATGAATGCGTCCATCGGTCAGGCAATCTTCATGCCAGTCATAGGTGCCTGTCTGAACCCCGGACACCAGATGGTTGGCCGCCGATACCCCCTTGCCGAGCGCCAGGTTGGTGCTTCCCTTAAAAATCTGGAACTCATCCAATGCCAGTAATCCGGAACTCTTTCCGACGCTAAATGATTTGATAACGGTCAAACGCACGTAACGTCCCTTTGCCGGAACCAATGGACGCACCTCAAAGGGTTTGAGTCCCGGATTGGCCAGGTCATCAGACGTTTCGAAAACAAGACGTGTTCCTGAAAAATCAGCCTGATCTGATGTTTCAATGCGGAACTTTACCGGAAAACCAAATCCGGGACCGGTTTGTTCGCCCTGTTCCCGGTAAAAGCAAGGGTGCAGCACGATACGATCAAACGATTCAACCTGCCCCAAGTCAATCTGCACCCAGAACTCGCCGGCTTTGTCATCCGGCAGGACCGAACTATGATAACCGCGTCCTCCTTTGCCGCAATACTTAGGCGCCATAAATACGCCCGGCCAGTCCTCCTTGCACAGCAGTCCCATCTCAAACCAGGCCACGGCACTGACACTCTTCCGTCCCTTCTCGTTCCATGTGTGTACCTGCCAGTAGACCCGTTGTCCGGATTTCAGCGTTTTACCACCATACGGTACAAAGAGCGTATCGGGACTTTCCACCTGTCCACTGTCCCATAAATCGGTCCGCTCCCGCCACAGCAGATCCTCGTGACGCGCCGCGAGAATACGATAGACGCGCTGCGTTCCCGCTCCATCGCGGGACCACGAAAAGCGTGGCAGCACATCGATACCCAAAGGATTAGCCGCATACTCTGTTCGCAAATGAGTTAGATCAGCTGCAGCGCTTTTTTTTGGTGGTGATTTCATCATAACCGACGTTTTTTCCCCGGCTCAATTAAATTTCGTCAGCTAATCTTTGTATTCTTTTCGAAAAGCCGCCCAGATGTTTCTGGCCTGGGACAGGCTTCGGACATAAGGGTCAAGACAAAGCGTCTGAACTGCCAAGCTGTCGTCGCCGTCATGCGTTGCCTTGGCAATCATCTCGTGCAGTGTGATCTGGCGCCGGCAGATTTCCATCGGCCCGAGCGGCAGTTCGCCGACATGAATGCTCCTGACCTGTCCGCCGATCGCCATCGCCGGAACGTCTACAATCGCATCGGAAGGCAGATTTGAAATCGCACCATGATTTACGATGTTGATGGCATCGAAGTAAGTTGGTGTATTGGTTTCCAGCGCCACGATTACCTGGCACGGTTTTTCCGCGTAATACGGATGGTCGTTATTGACCGGGAACGGCGGTTCTTTATATTCCTTGCCCAGAAGCCGCTGCGGACTGAGCGCGGTGGCGGCGGTTTTCTTTATATTTGCCACCACCGTTTCATAAAAACCGGCCAGTGATTTATATCCATGTTTCTTCCAGGTAATGACACATGGCATACAGACACGTGACTGAGGAAAAGCGTAGGCCCATTTACGAATGGTGTCAAGAGGGCTGCAGGATTCGGAAGATAACGAGGCTGCTGAGACGTGCGGCCAGCAGCCTTGGGCGGGAGGCAATTTGGGCAACACGTCGTCAAGGGTTAACCCTAAGCCCCTTAATCCCCTACAATACGCCTATGAATTGGAATCGCTAAATATAGCCAAATACCATTGACAAGAACTGTGCGGGATGTATAACATCAAGTGAGACGATGGGTATTGGGTAAGGCGCCTTATGAATTAGCCGGGTAGCCGGTGAAAGGAGAAGTTATGGCGGAAACCAAGATCGGTCACATCACGCATTATTTCGGGCATGTCGGCGTGGGAGCGATTCAACTGACGGATGGGGATTTGGCCGTAGGCGACACCATTCATGTCAAAGGCCACACGAGCGATTTTACCCAGGTTGTTGAATCCATGCAGATCGAGCACGTCAGTGTGCCGAAAGCCGCGCGCGGTCAGAACGCGGGCACCAAGCTGAACGAACATGTCCGGGTCAATGACACGGTCTTCAAGATCGTGCCGGATTAAACCGGATATTTCCTATCGCGGCTTGTGCCGCCACGTCGGCGCCTTTGGCGCCAAGTGGCCACTTGCATAGCGACGTGGCATTCCACCAACAGCGGTGCGCATTTCGTTCGAAACGGGAGCGCTATTTTCCGCCTTGGCGGATCCGCTTTAGGCAGACGCCCCGTCTGCGGGCTTTCCGGGCTCGCGCATACACGAGTATGGCGCTCCCGGCGCTGCGGCTCGACTGAGCTCGCCGAAGTCCGGAACGCTCCAGGCTCCGCTGCCCGTCGTCGCGCCGTAGCGGCGCTTTGCCGTGCCGCGAAGGCGGAAGCGCTTTCTCCGCCGCCCAGGCTTCCACCTTCGCTAAGGCTTCGGCGGACAAGCTGGCGGACAAGTCGCCCAGGCGAGAGCGCTTTGCCCAGGCGAGTCGCCCGGCACATTCGTTTCGAACCTCCGACAAGTCGGCGTTTGCTTTGGTTGCGGCTATGCCGCGTTAAGAGAAGGGGGCAGGTATGCCGGTTCATAATGTGGAAATCGCTGCAAAGCTGAGCAAGCTGGCCGACCTTTTGGAAATCGAGGGCGCCAACGCGTTCCGCGTGCGCGCCTACCGGAACGCGGCGCGCCTGGTGGAAAGCCTTGCTCGGAGCGTGGCCGATATGGTGGCCGCCAACGAGGACCTTTCCGAATTGCCCGGGATTGGTGAAGCCCTGGCCAGGAAACTCAAGGAGATCGTGGAGACTGGTCATCTCGCGGCGCTGGAGCAGGAAGAAAAGCAGGTGCCGGCGGCGCTCAGCGATTTGATGAAGATTCCCGGGCTCGGGCCGCGGCGTGTGCACGAGCTGTTCGAAAAGTTGAAGATCACGGACCTGGCAAGCCTGAAACACGCCGTGCGCGAGGGCAAGCTCCAGGCGTTAGACGGGTTCGGGGAAAAGACGGAAACCCGGATTCGCGAACATCTTAATCGGAAAACACAAACGATGAATCGTATGTTGTTAGTGACTGCCGAGCAAGTTGTCGAGTCCCTGCTGAAAACCCTGCGCGGGGTAAAAGGGGTCAAGCGCGTTGTGCCCGCCGGCAGTTTCCGGCGCCGTCTGGAAACAGTGGGGGATGTGGATATCCTGGCGACCTGCGCGGACAGCGCCGAGATTATGCGGCAGTTTGTCGGGTACGAGGACGTGGCGGAGGTAATTGCGCATGGCGCAACGCGCTCGTCGGTGATCCTGCGTTCCGGTTTGCACGTTGACCTGCGGGTGGTGCCGGAGGAATGTTACGGTGCGGCCTTACATTATTTCACCGGGTCCAAGGCGCACAACATTGCCATCCGCGCACGCGGGGTCAAGGCCGGGCTCAAGATCAATGAATACGGGGTGTTCCACGGCGAAGAGCGGGTGGGCGGGGCGACGGAACCCGAGGTGTATGCGGCGGTGCAGTTGCCGTATATCGAGCCCGAACTGCGCGAGGACCGCGGCGAAATCGAGGCGGCGGAAAAGGGCCAGTTGCCGAAACTGGTTGTGTTGGCGGATATTCGCGGCGACTTGCAGTCGCACTCGACGGCGACCGACGGCAAGGCTGGTATCGCGGAGATGGCCAAGGCGGCCCGCAAGCGCGGCTACGAGTACCTGGCCATTACGGACCATTCCAAGCGTATGACCATGGTCCACGGCCTGAACGCCACGCGGCTGGCCCGGCAGATCCGGGAAATTGACCGCCTCAATGTAAAACTCAGCGGCTTCCGGATATTGAAATCCATCGAGGTGGACATCCTAGAAAACGGGGAGCTGGATTTGGCCGACGACATACTCAAGGAATTGGATGTGGTCGTAGGCGCCGTGCATTCCCTGTTTGCCCTGTCGCGCGAAAAACAGACCGAGCGGATCATGCGCGCCATGGACAATCCCTGTTTTCATATTTTTGCTCATCCCAGCGGCCGGTTGATCGGCGAACGCGACGCCTACGAGGTAGACTTGGAGCGACTATTTTCTGCGGCGAAAGAACGCGGCTGTTTTATGGAGTTGAATGCCCATCCCATGCGGCTGGATTTGAATGATACCTATTGCCGAATGGCCAGGGAACTGGGCGTTAAGATCGCCATTTCCACGGATTCTCATAATCTCTTGAGCCTGGATTTCATGCGTTTAGGCGTCAGCCAGGCCCGCCGCGGCTGGCTGGAAAAGGGCGACGTCCTCAATACCCGTCCCTGGAGCGCCTTGCAGAAGCTGTTGAAACGGGACGGATGATTCGTCCGCTCCTTAAATTTAGGCACGGATTAACTTAGCGCGGCATAGCCGCAACCAAAAAAGACTTGTGATTAGCCGCAAAAAAACGCAAAGAAATAAGATTTTGCCCGCGAACCACGCGAAAGGAACGCGAAACTGATTTACTTAATTAAGCACTCTGATTCTGCCTCCGAA
>JAHIMN010000233.1 GCA_018896395.1 Verrucomicrobiota bacterium
ATTCGGGTCGCCCCGTAGGGGAGATTGTATGCTTAATGACACGGTTCATGGCGTCTTTGTTATCGAGAGGTTTTTAATGACTCACTAAAACGATATAGAGTATCAAAATCCATCCCCCCAGAATATGAAGTTACAGGGGAGGTTATTGGGTTCACAGTTCAACGGTTGGCGGAAAAGAAAGACTGAACCGGCTGCATAAACCGGCGCGTTGCGATGAAATATTCTTCACCTGCTCCTTGCGGCCATGCACTGCGCGTTCCGACAACCGTGAACCGTGAACTCTTGAACCGTGAACCTGCGTAATCACAAGGAAACCCATGCCTGAGGCACAACCAGTTAACGCGCCGGGCGAAAGCATCGAAGCCCAGGAGGAATGGCTGCTGGCCAATGTCCAGAACCCGGCCATCCCCATTCAGTCGTTTGGCGTCGTCCTGAATCAGCTGCACGCCGCCGGGCATACGGACCGGGCGGAAAGCGGCGCCGACCTGCTGTTCGAAACGCTTGCCGCCCGGCGCGACGATGCCGCGCTGTTGGCCCTGCTGGGCTTGCAGGCCGCGTGGCATACCAAAGATCCGCCGTTTGCCGCGACCTGCGCAAAACACCTCATTACGTTTTTTCAAAAGGACCCCGCAACACTGGCGCTGATTCCCTATGCCGGCTTCAACAAGAACCTGCCGGCCACGGAATGCCTGCGACGCTTTTGTCTCCTGCGCCGGTTGCGCCCGGAGGCACTCTGCTACGAAAAAACCTGGGGATTCGGCACCGTGGCGGAACTGGATGCTTATACCCATCAGGTCGTGATTAACTTCGAAAAGAAAAAAGCCCATCGCATGGCCCTGGCCTATGCCGCGGAAACACTTGCCTTGCTGGATGATGACCACCTCCTGGCACGCCGGCATCGGGACAGCCGGGCTTTTGCCGACTGGCTGGCCAGGGATCCGGGCAACGTCATTATCTGCGCTCTGCGCAGTTTCGGGCCGATGAGCGCCGCGCGGCTCCAGGAGTTGATCATCGAGCTCCTGATGAGCGCCGAAGCATGGAAAAAGTTTTGGGACGCCGCCCGCAAACAGCTCAAGCAGAACCCGCTCGTGGAATTCCCCGCCAAACGCACCGACCCGTTGCGCCTGCTGGAAAAGGCCAGGAGTTATGACGCCGCCTGGCTGAAAACCCTCCGCGAGGAACGGGATTTCAACCGTATTCTCAAGCTGGTGGAGGAAATGAAGGCGGCGCTGACCGCCGGCGCCTGGAACGACGAACTGCGCGAAACGGTGGAAGACCGGCTGGCATTTGTAATGCTCGGCGCGAGCAAGCTCCATTGGGGCCAGACGGCGCAGGCCAGCATGCTGGCCCGCGAACTGGGCATTGCCTGGCGCCGCCAGGATATCCGCGCTTACGCCCCCCAATTCCTGCAGGACACGGTATTCCTCGACACCCTGCGCGATTTGCCGGCCCGCCGCTTGCAATCGTTCTTTGCTTTCGTGCACGAAATCGGCGGCGAAAACGCGCTGGACTTGTTTTTTCGCCTTCTGCCGGAGACGGCGTCCTCGGCCCTGGGGGAAATGATCGAATACCTGCAGGCCGCCGGCAAGATGCCGCAGGTCCTTGAAACCATGCGCAATCTGATCGGCACCGACCGCTCCAGCTGTGAAATGGTGTATTGGCTGTGCCGGCGCGCGGAACTGGCCGAGGCTAACGGCATCAGTACGACAGGCAACCTGGCCATGGAAGCACTCTCCCTCCTGGAAGCGCGCGACGCAACGGGCGAGCGGCTGAAAGCGAAGCATCAACTGCGCGCCCTGTTCGAACAGCCACAGTGGCTGAAAACGGCCCTCAATTCCATGAACGCCGGCCAGCGCACCGATTTCATGCGCCGCCTGAAACATTCGACCGCCTGGGCGGCGATTGACCGCGGGGCTATCCTTGCCCGCATTCTGAAGCTGTATCCCGACCTCAGCGTCGTCCTGCAGGATGAGGCGGCGGTCGCCCCGGCGCCCGCCGAGCGGCTGACCTCCCTGCGTAGTTATCGGGAACGCCAGGCACTGTTGACCAAGATCGTCACCCAGGACATTCCCAAAAACAGCCAGGACATCGCCGTGGCCCGCAGTTTTGGCGACCTGAGTGAGAATTTCGAATACAAATCGGCCAAGGAAACGCAGGGGATTCTCCTGCGTCGGCAATCCGAGCTGGAAAGCCAGCTGGCCAGCGTCAAGAGCACGGACTTCGAACAGTTCCCCGCCACTGTGGCAGGCCCGGGCACCCGCGTGACCCTGCGCCATGCGGATGGAAAAACGAATACCTACTATATCCTGGGCGAATGGGACAGCGACGAGGCCCGCGGCATTCTTTCCTTGCGATGTAAATTCGGGGAGGCCATCACGGGCCACCAGCCCGGCGACACGGTTACCATCCCATCGGAAACGGGAAACACCGTATGCACGCTGGTGGAAGTGGGCGGCCTGCCGCCCGACATCAAAGCCTGGATCCGGGGTGATGCGTAACTTGTTACATGCACGCGCGCACATGCTGAACGGCCGCCGCCACCTCGGCCTGGATGGCCATGTCCTGCGGCAGGGCTTCCGCCGCCTGCTCCAGCAGGCGACGCTGGGCAAGCCTTTGGTACGAGGGGCGGAAATTCAGGTCATAAACCCACGAAATCTGGGTTAGAAAAAAATCGGCCAGGGATTTTATGTTCGTGTAGGCAATGGACCGGCGCGCGCGGATATCGGCCAGGGCGCACGGACTGACGGGCCCTTCCAAGTCAAGCTCCAGGATCAATTCCGGATAACGCCGGATTTCATCGTTTTTCCAGATCTGGTAGAGCGTCTGCATAATATCCAGCTTGTCCGCGTCGCGGATCATGAGCACAAAGTGACGCACGTCGGCGGCCATGCCGTCTGGCACCGTTTGACAATTATGATAGCCAACCCCCGCTACGATTATTTCCTGATCGGCCGGCTCGCAAACCATTAACACCTTGGCATTTTCCAGAACCTGCAGGCCGGCCTGGCCGTGATTGACGGACTGATCGTCGCGCAGGGTCCGGTACTGGGCATACTGGGGAAACCGGCCAATATCATGCAGCCACCCCAAAATACGCGCGGTATGGATGTCGTCTTCCACCAGGCCCAGGTCGCGGGCAATGCCGGTCATGTCCTCCGCCACGCGCCGGCAATGGTCGCGCTTGATCCGCGGGACTTCCGCTTCGGCGTTCCCGTTGATAAAGGGACGGACGTAATCCAAAAACCATTGTTCCAGATGAATGGCAACGTGAGCACGCATATGGCGGGGAAGATTACCAAGCGGCGCTGAAAATGCAAGATTGGCAAAAGGTAACTATTCAGGTCCAATAACGCGTTAACCCTATCTTGTGGCTGGGGTCGCTGACCCCGGACCGCGATCGTCAATCGCGGCCACCGTAAGTCCATTAATCAACAGGCCAACTGCGGCTGATTAAAGAGGGTGCTGAATAGTTGCGGCAAAAGAAGAATTGCGTTTTAGCGCCGGCCATATTATGGTACCGGCCTTACGAAAGGATGATATCTATGGCCGGCATCTGGAAGCAGTTCGCCCAGCGGGAAGCCTCGCCGCTGATTCAGTTTATTAAATACGCGATTTGCGGCGGTGGCGCGACAACGGTGCACGTCATCGTTTTCTTCCTGTTCTCCTGGCTGATCATCCCCGCACTCAATGCCGAAGACGTTTTCGTAAAGCTATTTCAAATTTCCTGTGCCCCGATCAGTGACACCATCCGCGCCCGCAACGCCATGATCAACAACGCCATGGCTTTTCTGCTCTCCAATCTGACAGCCTACCTGTTGAATATTCTCTGGGTTTTCGAATCCGGCCGGCGTTATCCGCCGGTGGACTTTTTCTTGAGTAAACTGGGGCTCATCCAGCACGCGACGCTGCGTGCCTGCGCCCATCGCACGGTGGAAGTGGCCCTGTTTTATGCCGTCTCGGGCATTGCCATCGTGATCGGCACATTCCTGATGGGCGTGCTGATCAACCAGTGGCACTTCACTACCACGGTGGCCTTCGGCACGCAATGCGTGACCGCGGTCCTGATCAATTTCGCCCTGCGGAAGTTCATGATCTTCAAGGGCTGATCCGCGTCCGCAGGATGGAGAGCGCCGTGGCCCGCGCCAGGTTGTCAATCTCCAGGTGGTACTGCATAAAAAGTCCCAGGATCCGCTCCAGGTCCCGCGTCTGCCGGGGTGTGCATGCCGCGCTTTGCGCCGAGCGCCAAGACCGCGACGACTGCCAGAAGCGGAGCATCCCCAGAATGTCCGGCGTTATCGGCAGCGCCTTCGCGCCGGCCGAAGGCGCACACGTCTTGCAAAGAACGCCGCCGCGCACACAGGAGAACACGGAAGCCATCCTCGTTGCGCAGGCCTTCGCTCGATGGGCGGTCCGCGCGCCCGGCCCCTCCGCGAAGGCATTATCCTCCTTCAGCGGATGGTGGCAGCGCAGGCATTCCTTGAGTTGCGGGGAAAGACCCATGACCTTCATCAGCTTCAATTCAAACCAGAACAGGCCAAGCTCCAGGGCCGATTGATCGGCGAAATAATCGAGGGCCATATCCAGCAGACGGAAGAGTTCCGGGTGCGGCGCGTACAACGGCGAAATTTGCGCGACCAGCCCGGTAAAGTAGGAGGCACACGCTGTCGCCCGCCAGCGCGACCGCAAGGGCGTTCGCGGCTTGAGCGGCGAGCATTCCTTGACGATGTGCAGACCCCGGAACAGGCGCAGGTAGACCAGCAGTTCGCAGGTGTAAAACAAGTCCACCTGGCCCACGAAGGGACTGCGGCGGCGATGCGCCCCCTTGATGATCGTGGCGATCTTGCCGTGGTCACGGGTCAACCACAGAACCACGCGGGAAGTTTCCGAGAAAGGAATCATCCGCAAAACAATGGCCTGGGTTTTGACAATCATAGGCAGGTAAATAACCAGGTGTTCAGTGTTCGGTGTTCAGTGTTCAGGACGGAAAATCTTCCCCGAACTCTGAACTCTGAACACCAGCAATAGATGAAACGTCTAAACGATGATTTGTGTTGCTACCGAATAAACG
>JAHIMN010000234.1 GCA_018896395.1 Verrucomicrobiota bacterium
GCCTGTTGCCTCTTGGTTCATTGGTCATGCTCATCCGAACACTGAACACCGAACACCTTCCGAGTAGTCACTCCTCCTTTTGCGCTCAATTCCCGGGGCTGGGTTCGCGGCGGCGCACTACGAGGCTGCAACGCGCCATGTCGCACTGTGACAGGTCGATCTCATACGCGTAACCCAACGGTTCCAACACTTCTCGATACAGCACGTCGCAGTGCCGGCAGTAGTCATGGTACGGCTGGATGTGCCGCCACTCCAGGAGGCGCCCCTTGGACGGGCACTTGTGCATGGTGATGGAGAACGTGCCGGCCTCTTCGTCCAGCTCCATTGTAAAATCGGCGGCTTCCTCCTTGAGGGTGTGGCTCCAGTATAGCCAGCAACCCCGGATGCCGTTGGCCGCCACCAGGTCGCGCAGGTTGTTTAGGAATTTCGCGGCAAGATACCGCCAGAAGGCTTCCACGGCGTCCTTGCCGCCCAGGCGTTCCAGGACCTTGAAGAGCTGGCTATACGCGGGGATGAACTCGGTGCAGCTGATCATAGCTCGCCTCCTTGCGCGGATGCACACTCGACCGGCGGGCGGCGACTGAAACGCTGGACGCTGCGTCCGGTCTGCGGATCGTATTGGACGAGTTCCGCGACGTAGGGCGTGTCTTCGCACAGGGTCTCGTTGACCGTGCGCGTCGTCTCGCAGAACAGCCGGGCCACCGGGTAGCCATTGGCCCGCATGTACCGCACGGCAGGGCAGGCGGCCATCCGGATCAGCAGTTCTTCTTCCGACAAATCGAATTGCGCCTCGCCGCCTTCCAGCCGATAGATGGCTTCAAAGTGATCTTTCAGCACGACGAGTCCCTTCTCCCGCAACGCCTGCCGCAGCGGCGCATAGAAGGTCAGCGCGAACTCGCGCAGGAACTCGCGCACCGCGTTCTCCCCGTAGTGCTCGTGAAGGTACTCAATGCCGCAACTCAGGGCACCGTGAAAATCCCGGTGAAAGTACACGCTTTCGGAAGCATGCCGATTCATCACCTGCTTCATGGAAACAGAACCTCCTTCTCGCGAACCAGGGCTTTGGCGATGGCGCGCCGGCAGGCAGGCGTCAGGGGATAGTTCAGGAAGTTGTTGGCCGTGCGGAACAGGCCCATTTCGACCAGCAGGTGCTTCAAGCCGGACATCCAGCAGGTGATCTTCTTGCCGCCGTACACGTCCCACATGAGCCGGTTCATGCGTTTCTGAAGGCGATCGGCCTCGCGGAGCCGGCCCGCGCGTACGGCGTCAACGATCATCCCGGCGAGTTGGCCATTGAAAATGCCACCCCCCAGCAAGAGGCCGTCGTAGCCGGCTTTCATGTATTCGGCGCACGCGAACTCGTTCCCGTTGAGCAGCCGCAACGTCGGCCGGGCCTGCCTCAGGCTCAGCGCCAGCTTCAGGCGCTCCGCATTCGCGGAACTGTCCTTGACCAGGACCACCTTCGGCTCGGCGTAGATCTCGCACAGGGCGTCGGTCGTGACCACCACGGCGGCGTTGAGGCCCCGGTCGTAAATGCCCACCGGCAAGGGACAGCCGCGGATCGCTTCATGGTACAGGGCCGTGACATTACGCGGCGTGGCGTTGATCAGGAAAAACGGCGACGCAATCACCGCCATGTCGGCGCCATCCTCTGCAGCGGCTCGCATGTTGTCCAGGATCCTGGCGGCGGAGTTGTCCGTCACCTGTACGGCAATGACCAGGCGGCCGCGGACCGCGGCAACGGCGACGCGTACCAGCGTGCGGCGTTCGCGGTCCGGCATCCAGGGGCCTTCGCCGCAGGTGCCGCATAGGAACAGCCCTTTGACCCCGAGCCGCAGATGGTGCTCAACCAACCGCTTCACCGCCACCTCGTCAATCCGCATGCGGTTCGTGAACGGGGTCGGTGTCGCTGACCACACGCCGCTGAGTCGTTCCTCGCTGATGTGTTTCATCCCATGTTCTCCAGTGTTATTTCACGTCCGCCTTGCTCGCGGCTGCGAATGCCGGCGATGACCAGTTGCATCAGCTCGATCGTTTCCGCGAACGGAAACGGCCGCACGCCGGTGCGCAGGTACTCAATGAACGCTTCGAGCCCCGCTTTGAAGGCAAAGAAGGTGTCGCCGAATGCAACCTGCGCGTGACCCGCGGTGCCGCAGAGTTGCAGACAACCAAACGCGCCGTACATGTCGGCCGTGGCCACGACCACGGCGTCGGCGCCGCAACGGTGCGTGAGATGCACGATATTCCGCTCCGCTGTACCGGTATTGCGCACCGAGACGAAGCCCGGCCCGAGAATCGGGTAAATGCCCTCCAGCGCATGGATGCCGTAGCGCTCCCAGCTCTTCGGCGTGGTGATGCTGACGAAACGCAGCGCGCCCAGCTCATGGGTTGAAAGCCGGTAGGGCAGGAATTCCTTGGCGTAGCGCATGCAGCTCGAGGACATGATCGCCCGGCCTTCCCGGACCCAGCCAACAAAGGTCGCCAGGTCCGCCGCATTGTCCACCATCGGTTTATCCACGAAGACCGGTAGTCCGGCTTCAATGAACGGACGCGCACGTTCCACGTGCTCCGCGCCGATGTCCGTCGCGATAATGACCGCGTCCACCTGGCCGATCACGTCCGTGGGCTTGGCCACCACGTTAGGGATCAGTGAGCACTTGGCCACATGCTCGGCGGTGAATCCGCCGTCACCGGTGCAGCAGATGTGCGTGACCTTCGCGCCGGAGATGGTCAGGGTGTCCGGCGGTTCTTTATTCAGGTACTGTGGAATGCCCGCAAAGGGGCATTCGCGGGTCATGAGGTCGCGGTCGTAGCCGTTGAACATGGCGCTCCACGAATACGGATGCCCGTTCCCGGCCGTGCAGCCCAGCATGGCCAGTCGAATGTCGTTTCGTTTCACCAATGGTGATGCTGTTTGTTTCATAGTATTATTGCCCATCCCAAATGATTGATCACAGCAGACGACGGAATCCGCTATGCGCCACCGGTCCTCGTAATCGTTTGAGCACATCGCCCCGCTTCAGCGCCACGGCGATGTCCGCAAACACTTCGTCGATTGCCCGATCATATTTATTCAATACCGCTTCATCGTGAGCCAGCGTCGGATAAATGGAAAGGCCGGCCAGAAATCCACGCGCCAACATGCCCTGCGTGTAAAGCGTTCTCAGCGCATCGCTTGCCTCATGCGCGAACTTGAAATGGGCAAAACAGGAATATCCCGCGTCAACCTCAACCGGAAGTTTATGCGCCATCGCACGGCTTTTCC
>JAHIMN010000235.1 GCA_018896395.1 Verrucomicrobiota bacterium
AAGGCAGAAGGCAGAAGGCAGAAGGCAGAAGGCAGAAGGCAGAAGGCAGAAGGCAGAAGGCAGAAGGCAGAAGGCAGGCAAATTGATGTAGTCGCGGTTCGTTATTTTTCGGATGGCACGCGACTTGCCACGCGCCCCACGTAGCGCGCCCGAACCTAATCAGCCACAAAAAACACATAATTAACAAAACGAGGTTGCAAGCATATGTCCCCATATCTTTTTAATTTTTCTTTCTTCCACACGCTTCACGCTCAACGCTTCACGCTTCACGTGCTTCTAACAGCCGGGTTTCTTTTAACGGCAACCGCGGCCTGGGCGGGCTCGAACCTGGTCGTCAACGGCCATTTCAGCGATACGAATGAATTCCTGCATGGTTGGAAATACAACTACGAGGACACCGGCAACGAGCTGATGGCCGGCAATCATGGTTATGTGGCCGTCATAAATGAAGGATCGAGGAGGCACGTGCTTTCTCTGAAGGCCAACAAGAGCCTGTTGTGGGAAGTCGGCCAGGGCGTGATGGTGGATAGCGACCCGCTCCCCGTCACGCCCGGCGGCCGTTACACGCTCACAGTGTCCGCCAAAAGCACGGGACCCGATTGCCGCATCCTGGTGGAAGGCTATCGCTGGCGGCCGGGCGTCAAACCGCATGCCAATCCCAAGCTCAAGGAAGTGCGCAAATGTTATCGTTTTGCCCAGGTATATTTCGGCGCGGAAAAGGCGGGCACCATGGGCGGCATCACGCCGGCCATGGGTTGGTCAAAAGCCTCACAGACGTTTCCCGATATCAAGATGTCCAAAATGGCCAAGACAAACTTTGATAAAATTCAGTTCCTGGTCGTTCACATTGCCGCCTTTAACGGCACATGGAAGGACCCGGAATGGGTCTACCTGTACGTGGACGATGTGAATCTGGAACGGATCAACAAGTAAGGAAAGGAAATTCAAAATGTCACCTTTCGGACTACAGAATGAATTGATGCGGATCGGGCAAATCCTGAACCGCTGGCAGGCGGAGATTCGCGCCGTCCTGCTCATCGCCTCCGCCTTGGCCTGCCTGTGGCTGTTGACGCTTTCCGACCTGGTCTTCCGCTACCAGCGCACGGGCCGCCTGACGGTCTGGCTTCTGCTGATCGCCGGCGTGGCGGTCGGGCTCTGGTATGTGATTACCGCGCTCCGGGCCCGCCGCACGCCGGAGGGCGTGGCGGCGCGGATTGAACACAAGTTTCCGAAGCTGGATAATCATCTCATCAACACGCTCCAATTTTCGGAGCGCGCAAACGCTGACCCGATGGAACAGCAATACGTGGAACGGAATGCCCCCGACTGGTCGGTTATCAAGGTGCCCGTCATGCGGGACCGGAAAACACAATGGCGCGCATATGCCGTGCTGTTTCTGGCGTGCCTGACGCTCATCGTCACCGGCGCCTGGGTCGGCGGCGCCTGGAACAACGCACTGATGCGTATGCTCAATCCGTTTTCACCGCGCGCGCCGACCACCCTGGCCATCATCCATAGTGTCACCCCGGGCAACAGCGCCATCCTCAAAGGCGCCTCGTTAGCGCTCGGCTGCAAGGTGTCGGGCAAGCAAGGCCAGCTGGTGTATCTTGATCTCTGGCCGGAGGACGACAAGCGCAGTGTTATGAAATTAGGACGATTGACCGGGGATGGCGAGGAAACTTATGCCTACCAGATCCCCCGCATCGCCACTGATTATCAATACCGCTTCCGCGCCGGGGACGCCGTGTCCGAACGCTTTGCCGTGCAGGCATTGCCGCCGCTGGCGTTTTCACGGCTGGAGGTTACAGTTACGCCGCCGGCGCGGGCCCGTCTTCGCCAAGGCTTCGCCGGGCAAGCCAGCCTGGGCATCCAGCGCTTTGATGGTCTGACGGAAACACCCTCAATCCCCCAGGATTCGATCCTTGCCTTCGACCTGCAGTGCAACCGGGAGCTTACCTCCGCCACGGTGATGACCACCAACCCCGTGCCCCTGCTGTCGACCGGTCGCGGCCAATCCTGGAGCGGCCAGGTCGTGTTAGCGTCAACCCGCCCGCTCGTCATTACGGCCCGCGATGCGCACGGCGCCACCGCCGAAACAACATTGAAAATCGAGATTATTCCGGACGCCGCCCCCGCGATCCGCGTCATAGCGCCCACGGGGCGTACCCGGCTGGCCGCCGGCGCCGCGCCGCGCATCCAGTGGGAAGTCAGCGATGATTTCGGACTCACGTCCGTGC
>JAHIMN010000313.1 GCA_018896395.1 Verrucomicrobiota bacterium
CGTCTTTGATCAGGTCGGTGTATTCCGCCGTCGCCACGTTGTAGCCCAAACTGCCCTTGCTCTTCTTGACCTCGGCCACGACGATCGAGGCATCAATGCCCGCGTTGGCCACGAGCTGACGAATCGGCGATTCCAGCGCGCGATTGATGATCTGCACGCCGATGGCTTCATCGCCCTTGGCCTCAAGCTTGTCCAGCACGGACTGACAGCGCAACAGCGCCACGCCGCCGCCGGCCACAACGCCTTCTTCCACCGCCGCGCGGGTCGCATGCAGGGCATCCTCAACGCGCGCTTTCTTTTCCTTCATTTCCGTTTCCGTGGCCGCTCCGACGTTGATCACGGCGACGCCGCCGGCCAGTTTCGCCAGGCGCTCCTGCAGTTTTTCGCGGTCATAGTCCGAGGTGGTTTCCTCGATCTCATTACGAATCTGCGCGACGCGCCCCTGGATGGCCGCGGTCTTGCCGCCGCCTTCGATGATCGTGGTGTTTTCCTTGTCCACGGTCACGCGTTTCGCGCGGCCCAGATCCTCGATCTTCACGTTTTCGAGCTTGATGCCCAGGTCTTCCGTAATGCACTTGCTGCCCGTCAGAATGGCGATATCTTCCATCATGGATTTACGCCGATCGCCGAAGCCGGGCGCCTTCACGGCGCAGGCCTGCAGGGTGCCACGCAGACGGTTGACCACGAGGGTCGCCAGCGCTTCGCCTTCGACTTCTTCCGCGATGATCAGCAACGGCTTGCCGGCCTTGGCCACGTTCTGCAACAGCGGCAGGAGGTCCTGCAGACTGGAGATCTTCTTTTCATAGATCAGGATGTAGGCATCCTCCAGCAGGACTTCCATGGTCTCCGCGTTGGTGACAAAGTAAGGCGAAAGATAGCCTTTATCGAACTGCATACCTTCGACAACGTCGAGCGTCGTTTCGATGGTCTTGGCTTCCTCGACCGTCACAGTGCCGTCTTTGCCGACTTTGTCCATGGCATCGGCAATGATTTCGCCGATCTGCTTGTCGCCGTTGGCCGAAATGGTCGCCACCTGGCAGATTTCGGTGTGCTCTTTGACCTTCTTGCTCTGCTTGGCCAGGGCATCCACTACGACCTCAACGGCCTTGTCAATGCCGCGCTTTAAGGCCATGGGATCGGACCCGGCGGTCACGTTTTTCAGGCCTTCGCGGTAAATGGCTTCGCTTAAGAGCGTCGCCGTGGTCGTGCCGTCGCCCGCCACGTCGCTGGTCTTGCTGGCCACTTCGCGCACCATTTGGGCGCCCATGTTTTCAAACGGATCCACGAGTTCGATTTCCTTGGCCACCGTGACACCGTCCTTGGTGATCGTGGGCGAGCCGAACTTCTTGTCCAGAATGACGTTGCGCCCGCAGGGTCCCAACGTGACTTTGACGGCGCGGCTGAGCTTTTCAATGCCTCGCAAAACCGTCTGGCGGGCCTCCGCGTCGTATTTCAATTGCTTGCCTCTATCTGCCATAACACCTGTCTCCTTGTATTTGGGGCATGGTTCGAAGTTCCGGGTTCCCGGTTGTTATATTTTTCGATCCAACCTTGAACTTTGAACGGTGAACCTTTTGAACCATACGATTATGTTACGCTTCAATAATGCCCAGGATATCGTCCTCGCGGACAATCTGATATTCCTTGTCATTAATCTTGACTTCGGTGCCGCCGTATTTCGGCAACAACACCAAGTCGCCCTTTTTAACGTTCATGGGAATCAGCTTCCCATCATCATCCCGTTTTCCAGGACCAACGGCAATGATCTTGCCCTGCATGGGCTTTTCCTTGGCAGTATCGGGAATGATAATGCCACCCTTCTTGACTTCCGAATCCTTCTCCGGTTCAATCAGGACGCGATCCCCTAACGGCTGAATTTTCATATATCCACTACCCTCCTTTGTTTGGTTTGTTATCCTGTTCCCCGCAACACGGAGTGCCCGGGCTTGCTTTACTCGCCTTCGCCAGAATACCCTGCGGCTTCCCGCAGGGATGAATGGCAAGGCGACCACGCTGTAACCTTGGCGAAGGCGGGTTCGGCTTCGGCGTAGTTCCGCTTGGCTTTGCCACTGACTCGACCTGCGTAGCCAGAGCTACTCCGGCGGAGCAGGTTACCCCGCGCTTTGGCGCGGGAAGCTTCACTTCTTCTTCTTGTCGTCCACCATCTCAAAATCGGCGTCTATAACGTCATCACCACCCTTGGCTGGACCCTCGCCTGGAGCCGCCTGCTGTTGGGACTCGCCGGTTGGCCCGCTCTCGGGCGGTTTCTGCTGTTGAGCGCCTTTGGCGCGCGCATACAGGTCGGCGGATACCGCCTGCATTTCGGTGTTGAGCGCTTCCATGGCACTGCGCAGTGCGTCGCTCCCGCCATCCTTGATGGCCGCTTTGAGTTTCTCGATCGCCGCTTCCACGCCGGCCTTCTTGGCCGCATCGATCTTGCTCCCCTGCTCCTTGAGCAGTTTTTCGGTTTC
>JAHIMN010000236.1 GCA_018896395.1 Verrucomicrobiota bacterium
CCGAAGCGGTGGCAAAGGCGATTGGCGTTGATGATTTCCAGGCAGAACTTCTTCCCGAGCATAAGCAAGCGTTCGTCCGGAAACTGCAGGCCGAAGGTCATGTCGTTGGAATGATTGGTGACGGCATGAACGACGCCCCGGCATTAGCGTTGGCCGATGTGGGCATCGCCATGGGTGCCGCCGGCACGGATGTGGCCATCGAAACGGCCGATGTCACCCTGATGAACGATAATCTCTCCGGGGTTGCCGATTTCATGTGGATGTCGGCGAAAGTCATGCGTCGAATCAAGTTGAATATCTTTTTTTCCATGATCTACAACGTCATCGGGCTGGCGTTGGGGGTCATGGGAATGATGACACCCATTATGGCGGTTATTTTCCAGGAAGCGGGCTGTGTAACGGTTGTATTCAGTTCGACGCTTCTACTGTGGGCAAAGCGCGGCACAGCGACGCTGTGACGCAAGCTGTTTCGTAACCGTCGAAAACCGGGATACGGGCGCGTATGTGTTCGGATCGTCCGCGTCGGATTCGCCCTTTTTTGTTGCGGCGAACTGTCTGGAATGGAATGATGTTGACTGTGGGCGCCATCCCGTGTATGTTTCTTACAAATGAATCCAATGGGGTATAATTCCGTTTGGAAGACCTTCGCCCTGGTGGTCGTTTTTGCGATCGCGGCCTTGGTGTGCGGTGCTGTCTGCCACGATGCTGACGATTGCCACGCGGCAGATGAGTCCGCTGTTTGTGGCTGCCTCTGCTGCAATCCTGTGACGCTACCGCCGGAGCAGGCTGTCTCCGTCGAGGATGTTCCTTGTGGCTTTATTGCCAGCGAGGCGCTTGTCTGCTCGACGTTGCTGATGGCCGACATCTTCCGGCCCCCTGCCTGCTAATCTCGCTACCGCAGTCGTATTGTGCCCTTTTGCCGGCACGAACAGACGGTAGCATTCCACGCTGTTACTTCATCACGGAAGCGGTGTCTTCCGTATGGACTTGGGTATTTCACAGTTACAAACACGAGGAGCACGAGATATGAAAAAGCTGATGGCGGTCGTCACACTGACCGCTACGTTGGTTGCCACAGCATTCTGTGAGGATGCCGGTTTCCCGATGGGGTTGGCATTGGAAGATGCGTTGCGGCTGACGCTGGAACGGAATCCACAGATCCGTGCTGCACGCTTTGCGGTGCAGGCGGCGAATGGCCGGCGGTTGCAGGCCGGAACGATTCCCAACCCGACCCTGTCCGCCGAGGTTGAGGACTTTGGCGGAAGCGGAGAGAGTCGGGGGTTCGATACGGCCCAAACGACTGTCGCCTTCGAACAGACCATCGAGTTGGGCGGGAAGCGGACCGCGCGCAAACGCACGACGACCGCCGAAATGAAGTTGACGGAGTGGGCCATGGATGTGCGCCGTCTGGACGTGATCGAAGAGACGACGCAGCACTTTGTTAACGCGCTGGCCGCACAAGAGGAACTGGCTCTGAGTCAGGAGGCGTGGCAAATGGCGGAAAACATCTATCAGACAGTGTCCAATCGGGTAGCGGCGGGCAAGGATGCGCCCGCGGATGAGGCCAAGGCCCGCGCGGAACTTGCTCTTGCCAAACTGACCGCGGACCGCGCCAGAAGCCGGCTCACCGTGTCCCGCAAGGTCTTGTGCGCCATGTGGGGCGACAGCGTCCCGGCTTTCGAGTCGGTCCGTGGCGACCTCGCAAAACTGGCGCACGGTGTTCCGGAAGCCGCTCTATTGGCTGAGGTAATGACCCGCTCGCCGGCGTGGGTCCGTTGGACGGACGAGATCGGAGCCGCGGAATGGAGGCTCCGATCCGCGCGTCGCGATCGGATTCCCGATCTGAACGTCGGCGCAGGAATACGGCAGTATAAAGCCGAGAACAGCCAGGCATTCGTTGCCGGCGCGGGCGTGGAGTTACCGATCTTTAACCGCAACCGCGGGAGCATTCTGGCGGCACAGGCGGAACTGGAGCGCAAGCGCGCGGAGCAAGAGACTGCACAGACCGCGTTGCGCGTGGAGCTGGCAACGGCGCATGAATTGCTGACCACGATGCAAAGGGCGGCGGTCACGATGGCGCAGGACGCGTTGCCGGCGGCCGAACAGGCGTTCGCGGCGGGCCGGGCAGCCTATGCCAGCGGCAAAATCGGATACCTGGATATCCAGGATGCGCGCCGTTCGCTGATCGAGATGCGCCGACGGCAGATCGATATTCTGGCCGAGTATCACCACGCCGTGGCGCAAGTGGAACGGCTGGCGGGTTTGGGTTTGGGCACAATCAAACAGAAGTAATTCGGGTATGGAGGAAAGAACGATGAAACAGGCATGGAAGTATAAAATAACGTTGAGAGTTGCCACGGGATTGCTGGCGGTTACCGTCTTGTGGTTGAACCCGCCAGGGGCTGCGGGCAGCGAGTGCGGCGCGTGCGGGGACACCGCGGCGAAGAAGGCAGCGGCGCCCGAAAAAGACGTGGCGAAGGCTGAGGCAGCCGATTGCGGGGCTCAAGGCAACGAGGCGGCTGAAGCCGGGCATGGACACGGGGGACACAAGTCGGGTGGCGACCCTGTGGCGACCGCATTGGCGAACTGCGAACACAAGGTACCCCTGTACCAGTGCGCGGAATGCCGCTATGAGGCCGGCGTGGTGAAAGCGGATGCTTCGCTCTGGAAGAACGAAAAGGGCGGACTCCTGACGGACTTGACCGTCTCGAACCGCAAAGTGCGGGCGGCCATGACGCTGACCGGAGAGGTCCGGCTGAATGAAAACGCGGCCGTTCATCTCAGTCCGCGTGTGGCGGGCGTAATCGAATCGGTGGCGGTGGACATCGGCGCGACGGTGAAGGTGGGGGATGAACTCTTCGCCATCAATAGTATGGAGTTCGGACGTGCGCTGAGCGACTACGAACGGAGCCGGGCACTGACCGCGCTCTCGGAAAAGAACTACGCGCGCGAAAAGACGCTGGTGGCACAAAAGGCTTCTCCGGAACAGGATCTGATCGCGGCGCAAATGACCTACGAACAGCACCGCACGGAGCTCAGAGCCGCCGAGCAGACGCTGCACGTCATGGGGCTGACTGAGGAGAACGTGACACGACTGCAAGACGGCGCGCATGGGCCTGCGGTCAGTCGGTTGGCGACGCGGGCGCCGCTCAGCGGCACGGTTGTGGAGCGACATGCGGTGATCGGCGAACTTGTCGAGCCGGGCAAGGACGTCATGCTGATCGCCGATCTGACCACGATGTGGGTGTGGGCCAATGTTCACGAACGGGACCTTGCGGCGCTGGTCAAGGCGCGGGAGGTCGGACCCATTCCGGTGTCTATAATGGTCAATGCGTATCCCGGAAGAACGTTTGCCGGAAAAATTGACTACATCGGCGTGACCGTGGACGAGCAGACCCGGACGGTGAAAGTGCGCGCCACGGTGGCAAACACGGATCGCGCCCTGCGGCCCGGAATGTTCTGCGAGGTGCGCGCCGCACTCGGCGCGGAGGAAGAAGCGCTCACCGTGCCGCGTGCGGCCTTACTTTCGGATGAAGGCCAGGACTTCGTGTTTGCGCATTGGAAGGACGACTATTTCATGCGGCGCTTCATCACCAAAGGACGCGACTTCGTTGAGCACATCGAGGTCCGTGATGGACTAAAGCCCGGCGAAAGGATTGTGGCGGAGGGCGCGTTTTTGCTGAAATCGGACATTCTGCGGGAGAAAATGGGCGCGGGATGCGCCGATTAGTTATCCACTCGGAACCATTATAAAAAACAAGAAAATAGAATTAATGAAAACGGTGTAGGAGCGCCACCCCGCTGGCGCGAAGAAATCGCCTCGACGGGGCGAGGCTCCTACGCAATTTGGGTTGCGGGCATAGACCGCGTTAGAAAGGGACATACCATGGATCGCATTTTACGGTTCTTACTGCATCAGCGTTTATTGGTGCTGATCGCCGCCGGGGTTCTTCTGGTAGCCGGTGGCATTGCGTGGCAGCTTCTGCCGATTGACGCCTTCCCCGACGTGACGAACGTCCAGGTGATGATTTTGACGGAAGCGCCCGGGCTGGCGCCGGTGGACGTCGAGCAACAGGTCACCACGCCCATTGAATTGGCTATGCAAGGCCTGCCGGACGTGCGCCAGATTCGTTCGCTGTCGAAGGCGGCATTGTCGCAGGTGATTGTCGTCTTTGAAGACGACGTGGACACCTACTTTGCCCGACAATTGGTCTTCGAACGACTGCCGTCGGCGAAAGAGAGTCTGCCGGAATGGGCGGAACCGGAAATGGGACCGATCAGCACCGGCTTGGGCGAAATCTACCAGTACACGCTGGAAAGCGACCGGCACACGCTCATGGAACTTCGGACCCTGCAGAACTGGTTTGTCGCACTCCGGTTGCGCGCCCTGCCCGGGGTGACCGAGATGAACAGCTTCGGCGGATTCGTAAAGCAGTACCACGTGGTGGTGAACCCCAACCAGTTGCTGCGCTATGGCATCACGCTCCCGGAGGTCGTAGAGGCGTTGGAGCGGAACAACGCGAACGCAGGCGGTAACTTCATGATTCGCGGATGGGAACAGGCTTACGTACGCAGTGTGGGCTTGATCGGAAGCATCGCCGATATCGAAAACATCGTGCTCAAAGCCGCGGACGGCGCGCCTGTGTATCTGAAAGACGTGGCCGACGTGCGCGCAGGGCCGGAGACCCGTCAGGGGGCAGTGACGCGCGACGGCAAGGGCGAGGCGGTGGCCGGCATGGTCATCATGCTCAAGGGGGCGAACTCGAAACTCGTGGTGGACAGCGTCAAGCGGACCATACCGAAAATCCAGGAGCGCCTTCCCGAGGGCGTCAAGATCAACCCCTTCTACGACCGCACGTCATTGATCCAGGCCTGCGTGGGAACGGTGCGTGGCGCGCTGTGGCAGGGGGCCATCTTAGTCATGGCGGTGCTTTTCCTGTTCCTGGGCAATGTGCGAGGCGCATTCATTGTGGCGCTGAGCATCGCGCTCACCGCCTGCGTTGTTTTCATTCTCATGGGATGGCAAGGTGTGACCGCCAATCTGATGAGTTTGGGAGGGCTAGCTATTGCCCTTGGGATGATCGTGGACGCTTCGATTGTCGTCACCGAAAATGTTGCCCGGCATTTGGCGGAAAAGAAGGGCGCAGGCCTGTCCGCGATCCAGATCACGTTTGAAGCCGTGCGCGAAGTGGCGCGTCCGGTCATCTTCGCCATCCTGATCATCGTCATTGTATTTCTCCCCTTGCTCACCTTGCAGGGGCATGAGGGCAAGATGTTCAAGCCGCTGGCACTGACAATGTGCTACGCGATGGCGGGTTCGCTGTTGATCGCCCTTACGGTCGTTCCGGTTCTTTGTTCCGCGCTGCTGCGCGCTAAAGGCGCGTCGGAGGAAGGGGACACCTTTGTCGTCCGCCGTGTACGCGGGGCATACCTGCGCGTTCTGGGGCTGGCACTGCGCAGACGCTGGGTGACGCTGTCCGTCGCGGCCTGCCTGCTTCTCGCGGCCTTCGCGCTGGTGCCGCGTATTGGCACGGAGTTCCTGCCGCAGTTGGACGAAGGCGCCATCGCCATCAACGTCGTGCGCCTGCCTTCCGCCTCCCTGGAGGGCTCCGTGGCGGTTGGTCTGGAGATCGAGCGTCGCGTACTGGCAAAGTTCACCGAGGTAGAGACGGTGGTGACCAAGACGGGCCGGGCGGAGATATCGGAAGACCCCATGGGGCCGGAGCAGAATGACGTGTTCATCATGCTGCACCCGAAGAAGAAGTGGAAAACCGGCCGAAGCAAGGCGGAGCTGGTTGCCGCGATTCAGACCGAACTGAGCGCGATCCCGGGAATCCGGATGTCGTTTACGCAGCCGATCGCCCTGCGGGTCAATGAACTCATTTCGGGGATTAAGAGCGATGTGGCCGTGAAGCTGTTTGGCCCGGACCTGGAAGTCCTGCGCGCGCACGCCAACCGGATCGCCGCGGCCATGGGCGGCATTAAGGGCGCGGAAGGCGTTAGGGTCGAACAGGTGGCCGGCTTTGCGCAGATTGAAATCGTGGTGGATCGCAAGGCGGCGGCCCGGCACAAGATCAACGTGGCGGACATCAACACCATCATCGAGACGGCCGTGGGCGGCAAAGTCGCCACCACGGTGGTGGAAGGCCAGATGCGGTTCGCTGTGCTGGTGCGGTTTCCGGAGGAGCATCGGCGCGACGTTAACGCACTAAAGCGGATTCTGATCCATTCGCCCGAGGGGGCGCAGGTGCCGCTGGCGCAGTTGGCCGTAATCCGCGCGGTGGAGGC
>JAHIMN010000025.1 GCA_018896395.1 Verrucomicrobiota bacterium
AAGCTGATGGTGAGTTGAAACGGCCCTGGCCTTCGGGACAGATGCGTTTTCGAGCAAAAAGCGACGTGAGGAAGACAGCCCCCGTCCTCGCGTCTCGGCATAGCCCGTAGGGCGAAGACGGACGCCGGGCGGCCAATGCCAGCGTTTGGCTAGTATCAACCCGCAGGATGTGAGTGGCAGGCAGGTGCAACGCCTTGAGCATCGGCCGCAACTGCCCGTAAAATGCCATTCAATGGCTTTTGGTGTTTCAACCTTTCGTATAGGGAGGATACAGGAGCCAGTAGACAGGAGCCGTAAGCGCTTTTGAATTCCTGATGGCCTTTCATCACTTCGTTTTGCCGGCGGCGTCTTTGACTTTGGTGACGCCATCGATGGCAAGGGCGGAACGTATGGCAAAATAGTCGCTCCTTTCAATCTCTTTACCCATGGCTCCAGCCGCCTCGGCGATCTGGTCCGGGGTCTTGATGCCGGTAACGGCCGACTGGATGGCCGGGTGCATGAGCGTGGCCGCCAAAATGAGCTGGTAAAGCGACAGGCCGTACTTGTCGGCCATCGGTTTCAGTCCTTGGACGGCGGCGGTGATTTTGCGGAAGCGCTCGTCCTGGAAGTCGGGATGCCCCTTGCGAAAGTCGGTGAAGGTTTCGTGCCCCTTGTATTTGCCGGTGAGCAGTCCCTTGTGCATGGGCGAATAAATCATGACGCCGACATTCTCCGCCAGGCAGTACGGGAGGAAGTCCGTTTCGATGCGCAGGTCGAGCAGGCTGTAGGACGGCTGGGCGGCATTGAACGCGCCGAAGACCCGCGAGGCGCGGAACTGTTCCAGCGTGTGGTTGCTCACGCCGTAGTGCCGGATTTTGCCCTGCTGGCGCAGGCGCTCCATCGTCTCGGCCACGTCCGCGAGCGGCGCAAGCGGATCGAAGAAGTGCAGAAGATAGAGGTCGATGTAGTCCGTCCGCAGGCGCTTCAGAGACGCCTCACACCGCTCCACGATGTGGGCGGATGAGAGGTCTGGGTAGCGGCTGGCGTCCGGGTTAAAATGGTTAAAGACCTTGGTGGCCAGAATGATCGAGTTACGGCGAACGCCGGCCATGAATTCGCCCAACACGGTCTCCGCGTAACCGTCGCCGTAGGCGTCGGCCGTGTCGAAGAAGTTGATTTCGAGGTCAAGCGCCTTGCGCATGGCGGCCAGGATGTCGGTCTTGGACTGGTCGCCCCAAAAGCGGGGGGACAACTGCCACGTGCCAAAACAGACCGGTGACACGCTCAAACCGGTTTTACCGAAGATTACGCGTTGACTCATGGTTAGATCCTTTTTGTGGCATGGTTCAACGGTTCACGGTTGAGAGGTTCACGGTTGGGTTTTCGCCCAAAATCCGACAACCCTGTAACTGTGAACCGTTGAACCGTGAACCATGTCCTTTTGCGTTTGGTTTTCAAGCACTCACCGGTTGGGTATGAGAACAACATATGTGGGCAAGCCCATCACGGCAAACGCGTCCAGGATATCCCGGTCGGGCGGTTGATTGGGATGCTCGGCCTGGACCTTGACCCTGACAAACGATTCCAACTGCTGACGGACCTGCGCGTTCCGAAAAGTCGTCGCGTCCATGGCGTGACAATTTTTACACCACGAGGCCCAGAAATCAATGAAGACCGGTTTCTGCTCCCGGTCCGCCCGGGATAGCGCTTCAGGCAGGCTGGTCAGCCATCCATCGCGCGCGCCGCTCGGCGGCTGTTGCCGCCAGATCGTGAAGCCAGTATAGGCGTAATAGACGGCCGCCAGCAGGATCAGGACGCCGAACCCGTGTTTGATGCGTTCCATCCAGCGGCCCGGCTTGGGCAACCAAGCCAGACCAGCGCCAGCCAGCGGCCACGGCAAGGCCATGCCCAAGCCGAGGATAAAGGGCAATAGCAGAGCGGCGCCGTGACCTTGGGCATACAGACTGGCCGATAGCAGGAGCACCGAGAGCACCACCGGCGCCACGCAGGCGCCTGAGAGAATCGCGGCCAGCGCGCCCAAGGCGACAATCACCAGCGCGCCACCGCCCATGCCAATCGTGTTAAAGCGCCCCTGGAACCTGGAAAAATCAATCGCATAGACATCAAACATGGCCAGTGCCAGAACCGCAAACAGCACCGCGACACTCAAGTTAAACCAGGGTGACGCATTCAGTGCGCCGAACTTCGAACCGGTCAGCACGACCAGCAGACCCAGGATGCCGTAAGCGGCGGCCATGCCCAGTCCATATAACGCACCCAGAGTAGCCCCGCGCCGACGCGACCGCGCCCCAGTCCCGGCACCGATGATGGCCAAGTTGACGGGAATCATCGGCAATACGCAAGGCGTCAGGTTTAATGCCAGTCCACCCACAAGCAGGACAAGGACCGAAAGCCACAGCGACCGTTTCAACCAGCGGTCAAGCGGCGCTTCCGGCGCGACGCCCCCCTGCCCTTGCGCCGATTCCAGAAACGAAAGTAATTCCGACGGTGAGAGATACCCGGCCCGCTGAGCGACCAGCATAAACCGGTTGGTCAACGCGCGCCAATCGGCAGGGATTGTGGATGCAAAAGCCGCAGCGTTTGCGACAGGAACGTCACCAAAGGCTGACGCCCGGCCTGCCCTGCGTAGCCTTGGCGAAGAAAGGTCTGCCCATGAAATCAAAAATGTTTTCGTTACAGGCAAAAAACAAACGGTCTCGTTACAGCCCTGCCAACGCACCGTGACCGGCAGACGATTCGTATTCAGGTTTTCAACGGCGTAAAGTGCCTTGAAGGAGCGTGTGAAAACGAACGTATTTTCTCCGCTCAAAGGATCGGCCTGCTTCTCCGGCGCCGGCAGGAAGCGCGGAATCAGACGGATTGGAGAAGGAACCTCGACGCGGAATTGATCGGCATACAGAAGATGCTGGTCTGGAATTGCCACCTGGACGTTCAAAACCAAGGCATTACCATTGGATAGCACCGGCTGGATGGAGATATGGAACGGATC
The DNA here is from genome assembly GCA_018896395.1 of Verrucomicrobiota bacterium. Classification (GTDB taxonomy): domain Bacteria; phylum Verrucomicrobiota; class Kiritimatiellia; order JAAZAB01; family JAAZAB01; genus VSJD01. Next base: position 2,990 of record JAHIMN010000025.1, read on the forward strand.
AACCGCCATGACCGCAGAGGACAATCCCAGCAGTCCGATTAGTACTAAGTACATGTTATAGTAATTTCAAAGTTGTAGCCACGAGATCCGCCGCGGCGGACTCGCGCTGACGTCGGCAATAACGTCCGACGGCTACAGAAGCAGTTGCCGTCTTTGGCCGCCTTTACGCGGCGGAGGCCGCCGACATCGAAAGGTACAGGTAGGCCGAATAAAACTCGTTACTCATCTGGCCGTTCAGGGCATCCACCATTTTTTGATTCAGCATGGGCATCCTCCTTGGATGTATACAGGTTCACGGTTCTAGGGTTCACGGTTCACAGTTAAACCACAGAAACAACGGCAACCAAGCGAATCTTTTTTAACCGTGAACGGTGAACCTGCCAACCCGCCTGTCAACCTGCTCGTTTACCAATTCTCCGCCAGCAGTTCAAAATGGGCCTGGGGATGGGCGCAGGCCGGGCAGGCCTGGGGCGCCTCTTTGCCTTTGTGCAAATAGCCGCAGTTGCGGCAACGCCACACGACTTCCTTGTCTTTCTTGAAGACCGTGCCCTCGGCCACATTGGCCGCGAAACCCAGGTAGCGCTTTTCGTGCTGGCGCTCTGCCACCACCAGGGCATCGAACACTTTGGCAATCGGCTCAAGATCTTCTGCACGGGCGATCTTGGCAAAGCCCGGATACATTTCCGACCACTCGTCATGTTCGCCGCCGGCGGCGGCTTTCAAATTCTGCAGAGTCGTGCCCACCACGCCCGCCGGGAACGAGCCTTCAATTTTCACCACCCCGCCCTGCAGGAGCTTGAACAGCCGGTGGGCGTGTTCGCGTTCCTGGTTGGCGGTTTCCTCGAACACATCGGCGATCTGGATGAAGCCATCCTTGCGCGCCTGGCCGGCAAAATACGTGTAACGATTGCGCGCCTGGGATTCGCCCGCGAATGCCGTCAACACATTTCGTTCCGTCTTACTGCCTTTGAATTCCATGGGATCCTCCCTTGAAGCAATTAATTTCTTCTCCAATCACTCAATCTCTAAATCGCTCAATCACTCAGTTTCTTATTATTCCGGCGAAAACTGATCCTTGCCGACGCCGCATTCCGGGCAGACCCAGTCAGCCGGCACCTGGTCAAATGGTGTTCCAGGCTTTACACCGTGCTCCGGATCGCCCAGCTTGGGATCGTACACGTAGCCGCAGACATCACAGATAAAACGTTGCATACAAACTCCTCTCTTATATGGAGTATCCGTTTATGCGGTTCTATCGCCTGACTATCCCTGCAATTTACACGCTTTTATACACGATCCCTCGCGTTGTGTCAATGTTCACAAGTTCGCGCCACGCGGGCGGGGCCGGATATCAATTGGCCCGGTTGCGTCAGGATCGGCGGCTCGTTTTCACTCCGGTGCGGGTCAGCATGTCCAGGTAATCCTGCAATTCCCGGTCGGTGCAGGTAGCCGTGCCCAGCTTGCCGACGACAACGCCGGCGGCGCAATTGGCCAGTTCGGCGGCCGCTTCGTAATCCGCGCCGGCGGAGAGCGCCAACAGCAGGGTGGCAATCACGGTGTCGCCGGCACCGCTTACGTCAAACACTTCGCGCGCCACGGTGGCCACGTGGCGTGGGGGGCGATTCCGGGACACCAGCAACATCCCCTGCACCCCCAGCGTAATCAGCAGGAACGCCGGCTTCCATCTATTCAGCAGAATAGCGGCCACCTGTAATAGGGGCTGATCCTTCAAGGGATTGGCGCGGGGCGGCTGTTCCGGCAGACGGGCCAGTGCGAACGCTTCCTTGCGATTTGGGGTTGCCACGGTCAGTCCCGGCAGTTTCAGGTTGTCATTTTCCTTGGGATCAAGCGCCACGGGAATGGCATTGGGCCGCGCCGAGCGCATGACGGCATTCACGACATCTTGCCCGATGGTACCCTTGGCATAATCCGCTATAATCACGCCTGACATGCTGCGCACGGCAGAGAACAACCCGGCACAGAAAGCGTTCCGGACCTTGGCCGGCAGCAGGAGCCGATCCTCCCAATCCACCCGCACAACCTGTTGACGCTCGGCCAGGATGCGCGTTTTCACGGTCGTGTGAATGCCGGCATAGCGAAGTACCCCGCGCGTGCAAACACGGTCCTCTTTCAGGACCTGCAATAAATCATCGCCGGCCGCATCACGCCCCACCACGCCGCGCATATATACACGCCCACCCAAGGCGCACACATTACGTGCCACGTTGGCGGCGCCGCCGGGCATGTTTTTCTCGTTGCCAACCCGTACCACCGGCACAGGCGCCTCGGGTGAAATGCGGGTCGCCGCACCGTAAATATAGCGATCCAGCATCATGTCGCCGATCACCATAATTTTCTGCCGGGCAAATCGCCCCACCAGCGAGCGTGCCCATTGGATATCATTTTTCACGGCTGAGGCCCTCCAGGGGTGTGCGGACTTTCTGCGCGTAATTTGTATTGCCCGGATGCGTCCAATAATCGTCGCCGGGGCCCTCAACCCGGTCAAT
>JAHIMN010000026.1 GCA_018896395.1 Verrucomicrobiota bacterium
AGTTGAAGGAGGTGGCTCACGTGTGTGAAATCAAGGCGCTGCTTAGGGACACCTGCTTGCCGAATCTGGCCGGGAAGTACAAGTACTTCAGTATCCATGATCCACGTTGGGAGAAATTACCCAATATTCTCCAAACATGAATTGCTGTAAATTCCACTACTGGCACATGATCCAAACCCTCTTCGGAGCATGCGTACGCCATGTTAAATGTTGGCGACAAGCTCGACAATTATGAGATTCTGGACCTCCTGGGTTCAGGCGGTTTCGGCCGCGTCTGGCGCGCGAAGGACCTTACCGTCAAAGGCCGGGAAGTTGCCATCAAGGAATTGGCCGATCCCACCGAGGAACGCCTCGAGGGATTTCTACGGGAGATGGAGATGCTTGCCTCCCTGAAGCATCCGGGCATTGTCACATTCCATCATGCGCTGAACAATGGCCAGTACCTCGTCATGGAGTACATACCGGAGGGCAGCCTTCGCAGACATCTCCATGTCGGGATAAAAATGGGGGCCGAGAAAGCCATCGCCATCTTGAGTTCTCTTTGTGACGTTCTGGTTGCTGTGCATGAAAAACATGTCGTCCATAGAGACCTGAAGCCCGACAACATCTTTCTTCAGGGAAAGGCGGTGCGGGTTGGCGACTTTGGTATTGCCGAGATCAAGCAGACGGGGAAGGAGTTTCTCCAATCCGGCACACTGCCCTATATGGCTCCAGAGTTGTTTAAGAAAGACTTGGGGCTGGTAGATCATCGCACCGATCTATATGCCGCGGGTATCATCCTGGCCGAACTTCTCACCGGCGCCTTGCCTTTCCAAGCCTCGGATGCCGGACAATTAATCTACAAAATCTGCTTTGAATCACCTCCCATTCCTAAAGATATCCCACAGTGGCTTCAGGGGATTATCCAGAAGTCTCTGGCGAAAAGTCCGGACTTGCGTTTTCAGTCCGCCGAGGAACTGAAACACGCATTGGATTCGAAGATCGTTCCGCAGCTTTACCCCACGGCTCTGATCAAGGCGAACCGGGCCAACGTTGCTGCCGAGAGTCTGCTTGGCCGGGGGAAGATATCCGGGGCACTGTCCCAGGTAGAGCAGGGTCTGCAGCACTACCCCGAGCATCCCCGGCTCATGTTCACGCAGGCAAGGTGTTTGTTGATCCTCCGCCGCCCGAAGGATGCGTTGCCGCTTTTTCTCCGAGCCCGGCAACTCGATCCCGGCATCCAGTGCGAGAAGGAACTGGGGTACGCGCACATCGAGAACCAGGAATACGGCAAGGCAATCTCGTGTTTGACTGAGTATACCCGGCGAAGACCGGATGATTTGAAGTCGTTCGGTTTATTGATGGAAGCCCTGTATCTTTCCGGTTCCTACGAACAGGCTATGGAGATTGGCGCCGCGCTTTGTCACGAGGACCCCCTCTTTCTGAACAACGGTTTGCTGGCTACCGCTTTGGCATCGGATATTCACAAAGGAGGGGAGTTGTTCGCCGATGCCACCAAGCATATGGAACAGATACCCAATTACATCCGCTATAATATGGCGGCTTTTGAGAAACTCAGGGAGATCGGCGTGACGAGAATGAAGAACGTTCTCTACTTTGCTGCCTTCCCGAACACAATCGTGTCCGGCAAATCGCTAAGGCCCAAGGTGAAACCACTTCGCGTGGAGGTTCAATTGGCAGGCAAGCACGGCACCGGGCACTTTTACGAAAGCGGGTTCATATCCGTAGGCAGATCACCGGGACATGACATCACAATCACGGGTGACTCCAACGTGTCGCGCTTCCATGGCCTCTTCTACTACCGTGATGCGCTCTATCATTACCGGGATCTTAAAAGCACCCAAGGCTCCTTCGTGGGCGAAAAGCAAATCCATCATGACATCCCACTGGTGGGTATGGAGGCGATCAGGATTGGGGGTTCTTTGTTGAAAGTCTCATACTGACGCCATGCCTACGCTACGATTCCCACAAACGGCCCAAGCGATAGGTTTGGATACACTCCCAGCGTCTATCGCCACCCGACCCATACCTTACACTCCGGCCGGTAATCGTGCGTTTTCGCCGTCATAATCCATGGACTACAAGGCGAATCGGCGTCGTTTTATTCTATCAGTGACGTTGGTAGTTACCCGGTCGGGATTGGCAAAGGGAGTGATTTGGCTACCAGAGCCGGCTGGATATACCAGACTTTGGAACAGCGGCAAACTTCCCTGAATGCCTGTGACACGGGCGCAACCGTTATGACTTACCGTTATGACACGGCATATATCCGGGCGGGGTAATACTAGTTACGATCAATGATATCAGGGGTTAAACACAAACTGGCGGAGAGGGGGGGATTCGAACCCCCGGTACCAGTTTACCCGGTACGGCGGTTTAGCAAACCGCTGCTTTCGGCCACTCAGCCACCTCTCCCTGAACAAATGCAGAATGTAGAATGCAGAATGCAGAAACACAACCACTAAAATTATCAAATCACTATTATTTGCGACAGCGTGAATGACTAATTCCAGAAAAGGTACTAATTTCGTGTATTTAAGCGAAACGATCATATCGAACCCCTTGCTTCCATGTTATATCTGTTTGTGCGGCCGTCAAAACAGATGATAGGCCCTATTTAGGAAAGTCTGATCTTTCTGTACCGCTTGCCACAAGACGATGCGGCATGGCTTGAAATTCAAATTGGAAGAGAACTTCGGGCGGCGAACCCTTGAATTGTTCCATGTGGCGGGGCATGACGCGCAGACTGTACTTGATGAAAGCTTGGGTGGCGCGTCGGATTACAAGCTATTTGAGATTGCCTGTGCGGAGTCACGTTGTCTGATTACACTGGATATGGATTTCAGCGACCCGTTGCGTTTCCATCCGGCCGCGAGTGCGGGCATTGTCGTCATACGCTTGCCGATCAATCCCAGCCTTGCGCTCTTAACCGGGATGATACGGCAGTTTCTCCGCGCCTTGGAAGCGCAGTCACCTGACCGCACTCTTTGGGTTGTCGAACCGGGGCGGATTCGAGTACATCAACAAGAAGCAGACTTGACGTAACTCGCCTGATCTTGCCATTCGACGCGGTAACCCGGTGATGAAAATTGAGCGCATTTGGGATTACCCCCAAACAAATGCAGAATGCAGAATGTAGAATGCAGAAAAGAAACCACTACCGCCTTCGGCGAAGATAACGCCGGATGACTCCAGCGGAAACAGGCTAAAATGGCCAGTTGGAATTATCCAGTTTTTACCGTTGATAAGACGCCACGCACCTGAATGGCCCGACCCATCCCGTTAGCCAAAAAATGCCAAAAATGATATTGCCTAACAGACATATGACTGGTAGCCTTTGAGAAGGAGAATTACACCATGAGAATTGAAATCGAAAGAGAAGATGATGGCCGGTGGATAGCGGAAGTTCCGGATATTCCGGGAGTCATGGCCTACGGGACAAACCGGCAAGATGCCGTAGCGAAGGCGGAGGCGCTGGCACTCCGCATCATTGCAGACCGGATTGATCACGGAGAGACCATTCCAGAATTGGATGAAATGTTTGCCGTCCCCGCATGAGCCAATAGCCTTCCAGTAAAGCCCGGAGAGTGCTGGCGGCATTGTGCCGTATCGGCTGGGTTGTGAAAAGGCAGTCCGGCACCTCGCACCGTATTCTTGCTCGACAAGATTGGCCCGACTTTGTCTTTGCCTTTCATGATGGCGCGGAGATCGGGCCCAGGATGCTTGCCCGCATTGCCAAGCACACGGGGCTTATTCCAAACGACCTGTGAAACTGGAATCCGAGTAGCGGGTGCAGGTTATCGCGCTCCGCGCTCAGCCTTGCTGCAGAGGCTTGGAGTAAAAGGGATAGGCGGCCGCCGGCCAATCGGGATCAATATATTTCCAGCGTTTATACATCCAAAGCCACTGTTCAGGATGCGCGCGGATTTCCTGCTCGAACAGCGCGGCAATGGTCTGGGTAATGGTATGGATGATATTGCTCCTCGCCTGCACCAGAGTCGCGCGCTTCAAGGGCGGCAGGCTATAGATGGTATAAGAGCCGTTAACGTTGACCCGGCAAAACATCGGGATCACCGGCGCACCCGTTCGTTCAGATAACACGGCGGCCGCCATGGACATCGGTATGGAAAGCCCGAAAAAGCTGACAAAGAGTCCGCCTTCCTCCGGCTTAGTGTTCTGGTCGAGCAGGAGTGCCACGTGCTTTTTCTGGCGCAGGGCGCGCAGGAGGTCCCTTATAGCGCCTTGCCGGGTGACGATTTCCACGCCGGGGATGGAGCGCCCCATGCCGATGATGGCATCCACTGTCGGATTAGCCAGCGGCGTAGCCGCCGCCACGTGTGGAAACCCGTACACACTGAGCGCTTTGGACAGGAGTTCCCAATTGCCGAAGTGCGCGGTTACGCCGATCACGGGTTGGGTATTCACATGGGTCCGCAGGTCGGGATCGAGGGTGACATACCGGTGAACCCGTTGCTCCATATGCCGCGAAAACCAGAAGAGGTCAAGCATAACCAGGGCCGTCGTATAGAAGGCCCCCCGCGCGATACGTCGCTTGGCTTGGGGCGAAAGACTGTCGCCGAAGGCGACATCGATATTTGAGAGCGTGATGCGCCGCTGTTGGGGCGCGGTCCAATAGGCCACGGCGCCGGCGGAGCGCGCGCAGGCCAACACGGCCCAGCGGGGCAAGGTGGGCAGGACCACCAGGCCCAGGCGTGTCAGCATGGTTTCAATCACAAACAGAACTTTTTTTGACGAATGCATCCGGGAGACAATCACGAGTCCAGGACATGGTGAGCCGGGCGGGATTCGAACCCGCGACCCCAGCATTAAAAGTGCCGTGCTCTACCACCTGAGCTACCGGCCCCCATGAACTTAGCAAACGGTAGAACCTATGCTAACGCGCCGGCTTTGTCAAAGCAATTCAGGGGCAAGACGGCAAATGGCGCGACCACGCGGGACGCGTGGCAGGCGCGAGGTTTACCACGCCAAAGGCGTGGGCGCGCCCTACTTGCCCGCAGTGCTACAGCGTTGCAGGCGGGCGACGGC
>JAHIMN010000237.1 GCA_018896395.1 Verrucomicrobiota bacterium
CGTCCAAAGCCGGCCATCAAGATCCAGCACCACGTTGGCCATAGTACTTTCCGTAAGCTCGCCCCGCGGATTCCACAGGATGACGTCCTCACAATCCGGACGGGACAGCAGGGCCTGCCGATAGATCTCCCGACAGGTGGTTTTATGATAGAGCCATACCTGGTCTGTATCCACCGGCGTGGCCGCCAGACCAACCCGTAACGGTGCAGAGGGCTTCAAGAATTCGCCTTCCACGCGACACGAGCCATCGCGGTGGAGAAGTAACCGGATTTTTAGGATGGGCGCTTGTGCCCGCCCTGCCGGGTCGGCCTTGCTGGGAGCGAGCAAGGGGTATTGGTTCAAGGCTGTTTCGACGGCCTGCCGGCTGAACGGAAAATCGAAATAGGCGGCGCTTTCCGCAAGTCGGTCCAGATGCTCGTGCAATAAGAAATAGCCGCCATCCCAGCGTAGCGATTCCAGGAGATCGAAGACCGGCAGGGGCCGCGTCAAGACTTCAGCTTTGGCCAGGCACTCCGCATATTCCTTTTCCGGCGAGGAGCCATGGGTGATTCCCCCGCCCACATGATAGCGCGCGGTCCCTGTTTCCGTGTCCACAGTCACAGTGCGAATCGCCACATTGAATTCCGCCTGCCCGTCGGGCGCCCACCAGCCGATTGTGCCGCAGTAAATACTCCGTGGATAGGGCTCGAGTGCGCGGATGATTTCCGTAGCGTGGATTTTGGGCGCGCCCGTAACGGATCCGGATGGGAACAAGGCCGCCAGGATTTCCGGAACGGATGCCTTGGATTGCGAGACCACCGTGGACGTCATTTGCCAGACGGTCGGATAACGCTCCAGTTCCCACAGGCGCGCAACATTGACCGAACCAACCCGGCTGACCCGGCTCATATCATTCCGGAGCACATCCACAATCATGACATTTTCAGCCCGCTCCTTTGCGCTCTTTGCGAGCGACCGGGCGGCTTGGCAATCTTCCGCCGGCCAGCGCCCGCGTCGGGCGGTTCCCTTCATGGGGCGTGTGGTCAAACCGTCCGCGTCTTTTTTAAAAAACAATTCGGGCGAGGCGGAGAGCAGGTGAAAGCGGCCGGTCTGAATAAATGCGCAATGGTCCGCCTGCTGGGAAGCACACAACTGCCGGAACCAGCAGAAGGTATCGCCCTGAAAATCCGCCTGCAGGGGAAAGGTGTAATTGATTTGATAGGTGTCACCGGCCACAATCAAGTCACGAATCCGGCGAACCTGCTGGTGGTAAGTCGCGGCGCTCACGAGGGCTTTCCATGGACCAACCCGGAAAGAAGCCTTGCCCGCCTGCCCAAGCTCGGCCAGGGAGCCGGCAGGGGCCCTGCCCGCAATGCTACGTCCGTCAGCCGACGGATTGCAGGCAGGCTCGCCGGAAAGCGACTGCCGGGGTTGTGCCGGCGCACGATACAGGCCGAACCAAACCAACGGCAGATCGCCCGGCGGATGGGCGCAGAGCGCTGCATCAAACGCGGGCGCCGCCTCATAGGTCAGGAACCCGGCCGCATAAAGCCCTTGGGACACCCTTGCGGCCACTTGCTGGAGACAGGGCTTGACCTCGGCAAGCCGGGTGGCCGTGAGGATGAGCACCGGATTCGAAAAGGTGCATTCACTGGTCCGCGAGATAAACACAATATCGCCCATCGCAGACATGGATATCCTCCGTCCTTTTACAGTTGACACCGATTCGGGCGTATGATACTTGAAAGTCCATGCAATGCAAATCCATAGGCTTATGGCTGGGCTGTGTGGCGGTTCTGGCGCCGTTAGCCTTCCTGCTGACCGGCTGTGAAGTGGATTCCGCCAGCCGCAAGATTGAAATCCACCCCGATTCAGCGACCATAAAATACGGCCAAGCTTTGACGCTCAGCGCCCTCAACGGGTATATTTATGACTGGTCGCTGTCGGACAACACCATGGGCACGCTCAATACCCGCCAGGGCCAGCAGGTGATTTACACCAGCCTGACGGATCCGGCCACCCCGGTCCTGCAGACCATCACGGTGACTTCCACGTTTTCCGATCATTACGATGGTAGCAGTTCTAACGCCCCGGTAGTTCATTCGGCCGAAGCCTATATTACGCACATTAACTCCTCAAATAGTCCCTCGACCTTGTAATGAGATTGAGGATCAGCTGTTAGCCGTTAGTAATTGCCATAGTTTCCGTTCTTCCGGATGACAGGTAGCCCATGACCCGGCCTCGGTTTTCGTTCTCGCACTTTCTACTAATGACCGCGTTCGAGCCGCACCGGGCGCCCCGCCATTTTCGGCTTCCCTCCCGGTTTGGTTGCGCTATGCTTCCTTTTTTATCGCGCGCGTTCCGCACAGGCCGAGCGCGCGTCAGCGGGAATTGACTGATGAAATTAATGTATTTAATACCCGGTCTCCTGGCCGTCGGGCTGTTAGCGCTTGAAGCGGCAGAGTTGGGCCGGCAGGACGTTAAGCAACCCCCTGGTTTTAAACCGCCGATGGAGTACAACACGCCGCTAACCAAGGGCCACCGAGGGCAAACCCTCCTTCGCCCTTCGGGCTACGGGGGGCAGGTAATTGAAACCGGTCCGGGCATTGAAGTCGGTTTGGATTGGAACATGCTCTGGTGGACCCTGGGCAAAACGTATTCCGATCGCCTGTATGCTCCGCAGGCAAGTCTGTTGTACGGTGTTGGAAAGAACTGGGACATCAGAATTACGGGAAAATTCCTCATGGCCCGCGATGCACAAGAGGGCTTGAATGCCGATACCGATTTCTATCGGGTCGGTGTCGGCTCGCGCGCCTGGTTTCATGCCGGCGGGGATTGGTACCCGTTCGTGACCGTGCTCATCAATTATTACCTGTTTGATATCAACACCAATGTCAAGAACGGCAGCGGCGCGGAGGGCATGCCGGGCGTATCCGCCGAAGCGGGGATAGCTTATATGGTGGACGACTGGGTGAGAGTGCATTTGGCGTTTCAAGGCGAGACGAGCATTTTGCCCGGTTCGGTGAATTATCAGGGTAATTCTGAAAATGTGCGTGTGTATGGCGCCGGCCTGACCTTGGGAGTTTTCGTTGTGTTTTAGGCGGTATATCCAAAGACATTTTTTACCACGGACCTGCCCGCAGTGCTACAGCGTTGCA
>JAHIMN010000238.1 GCA_018896395.1 Verrucomicrobiota bacterium
AAAGATTAGCGACTGATTGTTTGTTTCAGAACCCCATGGACATAACGCTTGGCCCCCGAATCGTCTTCGATTTGTTTTATTGTAGCGGCGCTTCTCAGAAGCGCACCTATACCAGGATCAGCCATTAGTAAAACGTGCGCCACATCCGTTGCCATCTTTGTTTAAACGGCCTCTGGGCCGGCTGGAGCAAATGCGCCGCATGAACAAGCGCTTTGATAATCGGGATATTTTCCTGCGCGGTTTCCGTCTGGGCATAGTTTTTATTAAAATCGGATAAGGCTTCATTGATTTTCGCCACGGTATGGTGTGGAAACTCTTTCCGGCGGATCGTAGCCGCCACAGCCTGCACGTTGGAGAGGTCGTCGGAAACATCGGCCAACTTCAAGAGATTAAGCAATGCTTGGCGCGCCTGTCTTTCCTTGGGCCCCATGGGTTTTCTATCCATGGCTTTGGTCGAAGTCGGCTTTTTTGATTCTACGGAAGCAACGCCCTCGCTCTTGGCGTCGGCCGTACCGGCGGCTTCGGCCGGCTTAGCCTGCGGTTTGGCCGTCGCCGCGCCCGCCTGCATTGCCCGGGTCGGCGCTTGCCGGACCGGCGATTGCCGGATCAACGCCTCGCCCAGCGGTCCGCCTGCCGCGAATTCTTTCTCGGCCGCTGCCCAGTCGTTCGCGTATCGCACCATCACTAAGCCCCGCATCAGTTTCACGGCCGCCTGTGAATTGTCCCCCAGGCGTTTCAATTTCTCCCCGGCGCTTAAATCGTTAATCCAAAAATCACGTCCCACATATCCCGCGCTAACTTGACGTTGGCCACTGATCTTTTCTCCCGCGATCCCTGTCACCAGGAAAAGTTCCGTTCGGCCGTCTTTAAATTCCACCGTCACGCTCTTGCGCCGGTTTTCTTCAAAAGACTTTGCCACCTGTTCCGGCCAACCCGCCGCTTGCTGGGCCAGGCTGCCAATTTCGTTGACCTCGTTCGTGACCATGTTCAAATCTGCGTCGGCCTGGGCTTCTTTTAACCGTTGGGTCAGTGCGGTCGTGTCGCCTTTCAGCAGGTCGCCGGCCAGTCCCTGCGCCAGCGCGGCCAGTTTTGCTTTGGCCGCCGCTGCCGCCTGCATCGCCTGCGCTTCTTCCAGCGCCTGTTTCCTGGCCTTGACCTCCTGCGCCAGTTCCGTCCGCACGGCGGTTGTTTCCTCCGTCACCAGTCCCGGGTCCAGTTCGATCCGCTTGAGCGCACCCTCAAAGTTACTTTGGGCCACCTGTGCTTGGACATCCGCTTTTAACGATGTCACGGCTTTGTACACTGCATGCTTCCGTGCCCGTTCAATCCGCCCGATCGCATCGGCTATTTTTCCCTCCCATTCTGTTCCTTCGCTCTCCTTTACCAGCGATGCCAGCAAGTCCTGTATTCCCGTAAAATCATCCGGATGTTCCCGTGCATATTTCAATGCATCCAGGCATCTTTCTTTGAGTTTGGTCTGCGCTTCATCCACTGCCGGAGACAAAGATACCGCTCTGGGCGCAACCGGCGCTGACGTGACCGGGGCGACGTACGGGGGCGTGGCCGTGAGTAAGGCCGGTTTCTGCGTTCGACACGATCCCCGTGCCAACACCACTACCAGCCCAAGTGTCACGGCTAGTCCCAGCATGGCGCCCACGGCCCATTTGACACCCAGTCCGTGCGTTTTTGTTGTCGGTGGTTTTGAACCAACGGGGGGTGTCTTGGGCCGGTGCGGTGTCCGTTCGACAATCAGTCGCAGTAACACAGATTCACCGGGCTGTAATGCGCCCTTTGTCGGCCGTTCTCCGGCAATGACGCGGGCGATATCCGCCCGTAAAGTTTGATAGTCAGCATGCCGGTCATTGCGGTTTTTCGCCAGCATGATCTCCAGCAGGATGATGCAGGCTTCCGAGATTTCCGAGCGCTCGATGCGCGGGTCCGGCAAAAATTCGTTGATCTGCTTTTTCAAGGTCTCCATCAAACTGCTGCCCGCGAACGGAAGCTTGCCGGTGAGCAGGTGATATAAGGTGGTGCCCAGGGAATACATATCGGATCGGCAATCCAGGTCTGCGCAATTATTTATCTGTTCCGGGCTCATGTAGTTAGGGGAACCAATAATATCCCCGGACATGGTCAGCTCCGTAGCATCGTCCAGGCACTTGGCCAGGCCAAAGTCCGTCAATTTAATCTCGCCGCCGGATGTCAGAAGAATATTCGAAGGCTTAATATCCCGGTGCAGCAAATGATGTTCACGCCAGGCGTAATCCAGGGCCCCTGCCAGTTTGTCGATCAGCTTCAGGGCGTCCAATTCCGCCATGGGTCCGTCGTGTTGCAAACATTTTTCCAACGAGTCCCCGGGGACATAGCCCATGGCCAAGTATAATATGTCCTCGTCCTCGCCCGCTTCATGGGCCATGACAATATTGGGATGATCCAGCCGCGCCAGGATCTGAACTTCTTTGAAAAAGCGCTGGACGCGCGTTTTTTGGCCTCTGAGGCGTGCGGGAAGAATCTTGAGGGCTATGTCGCGGCCCAGGGAGAGCTGGCGGGCCAGGTATACTTCACCCATGCCGCCTTTGCCGAGGAGCTTCTGGATTTGAAATTGGCCGATCGTCACGCCCGGGCCGGGACCTTTCCGGGGCACGGTCAGCGTCTTGCTGCATTGGGGACATAGAACCTGCGATCCGCCGTCAGTGGCCGCGACTTCCAGTTCCGCTTTGCATTCCGGGCATGAAAAAGTAATCAGCATATCGGCCTCACTCAGCAGGGAAGAAGGATCAAACCATAACGCAAAATATTAGTGACAAACTAACCGGTTAGATTCTATTTGATGGTTTGATCCTGATTGAACCCGCCCATATTATCCCTTCGGGCTGGTTGAGAACAATAGATATCCCCGTTTATTTTATACAAATTCCATGACGGAATTATCCCGCTGCCCTCATTTTGCAAGCATCCACACAGCCGCGTCATTGGGCGGGAGCAGGAGTGTTCCATCCGGCTTTGCCCCGCGCAAGATTTCGCCGATCCGCCACCCTGCCGCAAGTTTGATCGGAACTTTCACGACCGCCGGGCTATAGTTGATTAATACGGCAATCCGCTGTTGTGCGTTCAAGGGATGCTCGGTTATGCCAACTTGGCCCGAATCCTTCATTAATACTCTCTGCTTCAACGCCGGGGCGGCTATATACCGGTAAATATCCCAAAACGGCTGGGCTTTGTCTGCATGAAAAACTCCGGGCACATTGCATAAATTCATTTCCAAAGACGCGGTCAGCAGATAGACACGGCCTTTCCCATACTCAGTGCAGGTAAATGCCGGGTTGCCGTCTGGTTCTGTGCCAAGTATTTCGGCATTGAGCGGCGCAAGGTTCAGCCTGAACGCTGCCGTGGTGTTAAACACCGGCGCGCCGGCCAACGCCGTCATCCTGATCGTCAGCGCGTCCGACCGCCTTTCCCGGGTCTGAATTTCCAGGCCGAACACTTCCTTGAATGCGGATAAAATACAATCGTCGAGCGAGACATAAAGCGTCGCGCCGGCCTTGACGCGTTCAAGCAATTTCAACCAGAACCGCCGGCTGAATGATTGCGCGCCCGTCAGGCTCGGCAACAAATATAAATCCTTTTCCGGCAGATTTTCATCGGCTTGACAGAACATCAGGTCAAACCCGGCCTGCTTGGCCAGGATGAAACTGCTGTAGGCCACCCCCCAGGAGTCCTGTCCGTGCGTCAAAATGCAGGCCGCCTCAATTGTGCGCGGCGGCAGTTTTTCGATCGGCAATTGCCGGATAAATCCCCCGAACCGGCCGATTTCTTCCAGAACCGGCTTGAGTGTCCGGTCATGGCGGATAAGGCCCAACTCGCGTTCCACGGCCGTCCAGTCATAAGGCGCCTGTTCCAGATCAAGCTGATCAAAGGCGCACCACCAGAGCATTCCCCGGCAATCGTGCGCCCATAATGAAAACAATTCCGACCGGATATATTGCGCCGCGACTTTTTCGCCGGCATAGAACGGCCCCAACGTGCCAAGCTCTTCCGCAAAGCACGGTTTTTTGCCGATATCGGCAGACAAGCGCGATTCAACCGTGGCGTGCAGTAGCGTACGCATGGTATTGATCGGCTCAAGATCGCAATAAGGCGTAAAACGCGGGTAAGGATGAACGGTCAGAATGTCGGTCAATTCCGCCTGGTCCTGAATGGTCCAGACAACCTGACGATGCTTGACCGCCGGTTTGATTCCGTGCATATCGGATATAATTGGACGGCGCATGTCTTCGCCCCGGATTGCCTGGGAAACGGCATAAGTCCACAACCAGGCTGCTTCGCGGTTCTTTACACGATCCATGCAATTGCATTCATTGCCCAATCCCCAGGCAACAATTGCCGGATGGCCGCGCATCAAGCGCACAAAATACCGGACAAAACGAACCTGCCAAAAGATGGCCAGTGGATCGGTCAACACGTGTTTGTCGGCCAAGGCCGGCGGCACAAACAACCGCCCGCTCATCCAGCCGGTGATCAAACTCGCGATCAATTTCAGCCTGTATTTTTCCGCCAGATCGGCGAATTGCTTGAACTTTTCCATGGCTTCTTCCGACACGCCGGCAAAACCCGCTTCGGTATCCGGCAAAGGTGATTCACCAAACCGGTATTCCCCATGCTCGCCGCCGCCGGTCTTCAACTCCGCAAGCGGCTGAAACACCGGCCACAACGGGAACACCCGCAGAACCTGCAGCCCCGCATCGGCCAACTGTTTCAGGTCTGCTTCAACCACATCGGGACGCCAATCCGTCCACATGGCCGTGCCCGCATGCGATGCCCAGTAATTGCATCCGAGCGTGAACGTTCCCGGTTCCCGTAATAAAGTTTTCTCCGGCATAATCATGTTTCCTCTCAGAAATAAAACCTCCCGCGAGCCAGTAGCTAACGCAACACTTGCTACTGGCGTGGGGTGAGGTCTTCGTGAATGCTATTGAATGGTGGTAGAGTGCCGTGCCAAACGAGGGGAATCAAGAACAAAGCGACAACTCACAACTATCGTTTCAGAACCCCATGAACATAATGTTTGGCCCCCCGGACCGCCTCGGGCAGGTCAACGCCCCGGGCCAGGAGCGCCGTGAGTGCCGCCGAAAACATACACCCTGTGCCGTGCGTGGACACCCGCAGGCGGGCCTGCCCGCAATGCTGCGCACCCGCCTGCATCGCCGGTGGCGAAGCCACTGCGGGCAGGTAGCGCTGCAGGCGGGCTGACCGGAAAGAGTAGATGCGTCCGGCGGAAAATAAAACATCCACGACCTCGTTTCCCGGCAGATGGCCCCCTTTTACGACGCAGGCCGCGCGATAGCGTGTGCCGATCTCCCGCGCCGCCGCTTCCATATCCGGCAGGGCGCCGATGGCATGACCGCACAACATTTCGGCTTCCGGCAGATTGGGTGTAATGACATTGGCCAGCGGCAGTAGCCGGTTGCACAGCGCGCTCACGGCATCCCGGCGCAGGAGCCGGGCGCCCGAGGTGGCGATCATCACGGGATCCACGACGAGCCATGGAATAGGCCGGCGTTTAATCTTCCTGGCCACCGCCTTGATAATGGCGGCCGAATACAGCATACCGGTTTTGGCGGCGGCCACGCAAAAGAAAGCGCAAATGGTTTCCACCTGGAGCATTACCATGGCCGGTGTGATGGCCAGGATGCCGCGCACTTCTGACGGGTTCTGGGCGGTCAGGCAGGTAATGGCCGAGGTACCGAAGGCGCCGAGCGCGGTAAACGCTTTTAAATCCGCCTGGATGCCGGCGCCGCCGCTGCTGTCGGACCCTGCAATGGTCATGACCACCGGGGTGGGCGTCAGGTCTTTTCGGCTACGCATTGTCGTCTCCCGAGGCATCGCCGCGGTGATCCAGGGGCTGGAACATCCGCCACAGGGCCGCCACGCCGGTATAGCCAAACGTGGCCAGGCATCCGAAAAAAAACATTTTCAGCAACTCGCTTGGAGGTCCGAGGCCGCTTAAACCTTCACTGCCGGCCTGAGCCTCAGGTCCATAATACAGAAGCACCAGTGCGATGGCAATGGAGGGCACCGGCACCACGACGGCCAGGACAAATTTCATATAGGATGGAAGGGGGGATAGCTGAACCAGGCGCACCAGTCCCGCCGTGGCGACCGTGCCAACGATAAAGGAAGTTCCAAATTTGACCAGATGATCGTTCATGGGGCGATGGCTGAAAACATCTATAAGCCCCACTTTACCAGATAAAGGCAAGGGGGCAAAACAAATTGAGCGGGCTACCCATCTGTCTCTGTTCTTGAATCCCGTCGGTTGCAATGGTACATCTGGGGGCACATGAAAGCAGAAAGTTAGCCCGTCCCGCGGCGGGGCGGGATTAAATGGATTGAAAATAAAGCCATAGCCGGTATAAAACCGGCTCTACTAATATGATGCATAAGGTAGAGCCGACTTTCCCGCCGGAGGCGGGTCAGCCAAAGGCTGAACGTCGGCTATTTTCAAGGGAGAGTCGAATATGAATTTGCAGACGCTGTTTGCCGAACGGATTGGCGGGGCCGCGTTCGGCCTCTCGAATGAGATCTACAAGTTTGAAAAAATCAAGCGCGCCAAGGCGGCGGCCCGCCAGACGCACAAAAGCGTGGAACTGCTGGATTTCGGCGTGGGCGAGCCGGACCAGATGGCGCCCGCGGCCATCCGCCGCGCGCTGAAGAAAGCCGTGGATGATCCGGCTAACCGCGGCTATGCGGACAACGGCCTGCGCGACTTCAAGGTGGCGGCGGCCGGATACATGGCGGAATTCCTTGGCGTCACGGACCTTGCCCCCGATACGGAAATCGTCCACAGCATCGGCTCAAAGCCGGCCCTGGCCATGTTGCCGCTTTGTTTCATCAACCCCGGCGACGTGGCGCTGGCGACCGTGCCGGGCTATCCGGTCCTGGCCACGCATACGAAATACCTGGGCGGCCGGGTGGTCGAAGTGCCTTTGCTTAAAAAGAACGGGTTTTATCCGGACCTCGATGCGATTGACGCCGACACGGCGCGGCGCGCAAAATTGTTTTATGTTAATTACCCGAACAATCCCACCGGCGCGGCGCCGTCGGAGGAGTTTTTCGATCGCCTGATTGCGTTTGCCCAGCTCCACAACATCCTGATCGTGCAGGATGCCGCCTATGCCACGCTGGTCTATGGTCGCAAGCCGCTCTCGATCCTCAGCCGGCCGGGCGGCAAGGAAGCGGCCGTGGAACTGCATTCCATGAGCAAGAGTTATAACATGACCGGCTGGCGGCTGGGGTTTGTGGCGGGGTCGGCGCGGGTTGTCCAGGCCTATGCCGAGGTCAAGGACAATATTGATTCGGGTCAGTTCAAGGCCATTCAACTGGCGGCTTGCGCGGGGATTGCCGACCGGAAGCTGGCGGATCGGATCAACCGGCATTACCAGCGTCGCCTGCGCAAGATGGTGAAGTGCCTGCGCTCCATCGGCTTCGATGCGCGCCTTCCGGGCGGCACTTTCTACCTGTATGTGCCTTCTCCGTGCGGCGCAGGCGCGACTGCTTTTGCCACGGCGGAAGACGCATCCCAGTTCCTGATCCGGGAGCACTTGATTTCCACCGTGCCGTGGGATGATGCCGGTGCGTTCCTCCGGTTTTCCGCCACCTTTGAATCGGCCGGTAACAAGGATGACGACCGCGTCGTGGCCGAGCTGGGCGCGCGTTTGGCCAAGGCACAGTTGCGGTTCTGAAGAAG
>JAHIMN010000239.1 GCA_018896395.1 Verrucomicrobiota bacterium
CACGGGCTTTCTCCAGTTCCATGGTATCGCCTGGCATCAGGCGCCGGATGTGCAGGACGCCCAGCGAGCGCAGTTGCACGATGGTCTCGGCCTGGTGCGCCTTGAGGGCCAGGAGCGTGATTTTTTTCATGGGCACGATCATTCCGACCTCGCTTCCGCCATGGCCTTGCCCTTGGCCAGCTTGGCGCGCACAACGGCCGCCGTCTGCTCATCGCCCAGGAAGATGCGGATAACGCGGATATTGTCCGTGCACTCGGGGATTTTGACTTTTTCGAACAGGTTGACCCGCTGGGTGGTCGTGCGCAGTTCTTCGCTCAGCAGGCGCCCTTGCGTTTCCATGATTGCCTGCGCGGCCTTAAGCGAACCCAAGCGCTCCAGTATGGCCAGGCCGTCGTCCAACCAGGGCGGGGTCTGGAACAGGTCCAGCGGCGCGCGCTCAAAAACGACTTCCTGGAAAATGGGAATGGCCACGCCGGCAATATTACCGGAGAGGCGGCGGACTTCTTTAAGTCGCAACATCGCGCCGAGCTCAAAGGGCTCCGCGAAAATCCGGACCCAGCCATCCAGTTCGGCGCGCAGGCCGGCTTCCTCCGCCCGGCTGGCTTCAAGGGCGGCGTTCAGCTTGCGGACCTCGATCTGCAATTGCTGTTTCTTGAGCTCAAGGGTCGGCAGGAACCGTTCATACCGGTACAGGTCATCCCGCTGGTTCTTGAGCTCGCTCTTGGTATGTTTGATCTTGGGCATGTCAGAGGAATGGTCAATGGTTGATGGCTACTGTGTATGGGAGTGATGGAGTATGGGTGTATGGGAGTTTTTTTATGACGCCCACACTCCGTTACCCCACTACTCCCAAACTGTCTGGTGTTTGTCGTCTGTTGTCCGTCCTCCGTGGTCCGGCATCTGGCGTCCGTCATCCGTCAGCGCCGCGGCCAAAACTCGTTAATCATCTGGGTCGAAATACCTGTTTCAGCCGGCTCAAAGCAATCGGCCATGATGACCCAGCCTAAGTCCAATGCTTTTTCCAACGGAATATTAACGTTAAGGTCCATCATCTCCTTTTCGAAGCGCGCGCCGTATTTTAACAGGCTCTGGTCCCAGGCGCTCATGCGAAAGCCCATGGCCCGCTTTTCCTGGCTTTCCTTGTAGGCGGCGTAAAGCTGGATCATCGAATTCATGATTGTGCGGTGATCCTTGCGCGTGTCCTTGTTGACCAATTGCTTCAGGCGGCTCAGCGAGCCGAATGGTTCAATGTGCCCGTTACGCAGGTAAAACTGGCCTTCCGTGATATAGCCGGTGTTGTCCGGCACCGGATGGGTGACGTCGTCACCCGGCATGGTGGTTGCCGCCAGGATGGTGATGGAGCCCGCGTCCTCGAAATCCACGGCTTTTTCATAGCGGGCCGCCAGCTGGCTATAGAGATCGCCGGGATAGCCGCGGTTGGAAGGCACCTGCTCCATGGTGATGGCAATTTCCTTCAGGGCATCTGCAAAGTTGGTCATATCGGTCAGCAGGACCAGGACACGTTTGCCCTGCAGGGCAAATTGCTCGGCCACCGCCAGGGCGATGTCCGGGGTCATCAGGCATTCCACGGTCGGGTCGGACGCGGTATGAATGAAGAGGATCGAGCGGCTCAGGGCACCTTGCTCCTCCAGGGTATCGCGGAAGAAGAGGTAGTCGTCATATTTCAGCCCCATGCCGCCCAGGATGATGATGTCCACTTCCGCCTGCAGGGCGATGCGCGCCAGGAGCGGATTATAGGGCTCGCCCGCCACGGAAAAGATCGGTAGTTTCTGCGACTCGACCAGCGTGTTAAACACGTCAATCATCGGAATACCCGTGCGGATCATACGATAGGGAATAATGCGCTTGGCCGGGTTCACCGACGGTCCGCCAATGGGTGTGGGATTCTCCGTGATCACGGGCCCCTTGTCGCGCGGCGCGCCGCTCCCGGTAAATATCCGGCCCAGGAGCGCCGGCGAAAAGGACGTTTGCATGGGATGGCCCAAAAAGACCGCTTCCGCGTCGGTCGTGATCCCGCGCGTGCCGGCGAAGACCTGCAAGGCCACGCTGTCGCCCTCGAGCCGGATGACCTGGGCCAGCGACTGGCGGCCGCGCACGACCACCTCGGCCAGTTCCCGGTAGCTGACGTGCTCCGCGCGCAGGGTGATCACGTTCCCGGCAATTTGTTCAATGCGGCGGTAAATTCTACGCATCGTCGGTCACCTCCGC
>JAHIMN010000240.1 GCA_018896395.1 Verrucomicrobiota bacterium
GGTTTTTATCGTGTCCGGGTTGCCGTCCGCTCCATATTTGGCGAAGGAATCGCTCCATTGGCCGGTGGAGGCACAGTGAATGACATTGCCCTGGCGGGTATATATTCCGCTGGGTTGCCATAACTGGCTGGCTTGCACGGTGACCAGATGCTCTTCCGGTCGGTCCGGATTCGCCCGGGGCGTCGTGCAACCGGCGATGGCCAGTCCCAGCAGGAGGCAGAAGCAGACATGTAAAAACGTTGAGCATAGAGCGTCGAGCGTCGAGCGGTAAGCATTAAATAATCTGCTGTACATATCTGTTTGGCTTCTCTCCATGAATTTTGACAGGATTAACAAGATTTACAGGATTTTTAGGCAATCATAGCGCAACCGATAATTTTTTTCGTGATGGACGAGTATTCTATTTTGCAATCCTGTTCATGCCACAGGCAGACCCACCTCTGGCGGAAAATTCTGTTAATCCTGTCGTAACTCACTCCGCATAAAAACCATCAGCCGTTCTTCTTTTCGAATTCCTTCATGAACGCCACCAGGGCTTCGACGCCTTCCACGGGGCAGGCGTTGTAAACCGAAGCCCGAGCGCCTCCGACTGACCGGTGCCCTTTCAGGCCTTTCAGTCCCTGCTTGGATGCTTCCTTAACGAACGTTTCTTCCAGCGCTTCATTAAGCAGTCGGAAGGTGATATTCATATCGGAGCGGCACTCACGTTTGGCCGTCCCCTTGTAAAAGCCACCGGCATCCAGCATGGCATAGATAAGGCCGGCCTTTTCCACGTTTTGACGATGCAATGCCGCCAAGCCCTTCTTCAGGATCCAGCGCGAAACCAGCATCATGATATAAATGCTGAAACAGGGCGGGGTATTGTAAAGCGAATTTTCCTCAATAAATGTTTTATAGCGCAAAATGGTCGGCACCGTGGGCGCGACCCGTTCGGCCAAATCCTTGCGGATCACCACCAGGGCGATGCCGGAAGGACCCAGGTTCTTCTGGGCGCCGGCATAGACCAGTCCAAATTGATTAATGTCAAAGGGGCGCGAGAGGATGTCCGACGACATATCCGCCACGAGCGGGGACAAGGTTTTAGGGAATGTTTTCCATTGTGCTCCGGAAATCGTTTCATTCGATGTCAGGTGCACATAGACGGCGCCGGGGGTCAGCTTGAGTTCGGCCGGGGCGGGGACGCGCGTGGGGATTTCCTTGCCGCAATCGGCGGCGACGTGTACCTGGCCGATATGGGCGGCTTCCTTGATCGCCTTGCCGGCCCAGGCGCCGGAATTGATATAATCGGCCGTCTGGCCTGCGCCCAGCAGGTTCATGGGTATCATGGCGAACTGCATGCTGGCGCCGCCGGCCACAAACAGCACGGCATAGTCATCGGAACAGACCAGCAATTGCTTATAGTTGGCCACGGCCTCGGCATGCACCGCGTCGTATTCCTTGCCACGGTGACTGCTCTCCAGGATGGACATGCCGGTGCCTTTGAAGTCCAGCAATTCGCGCTGGGCTTCCTGCAGGACTTCCAGTGGCAGAACGGCTGGGCCGGCATTGAAATTATAAACGCGCGACATGGGAACCTCCTTGTGCGGGCAAGAGCCCGCATATTAATTTATGATTTATGATGACTGATGACGGATGACGGAATTATGTTGAGAAGTGGATGGAATGCAAGCGGCATCTTACTACAGCCTATATAGCTGAGTAGTTACAGCCGGAAAACTGCTCCCAGCCGTTGGCCCAGCAGGCGATTGGTCAACAGCAGGGTTATACCAAGGAATAACATAGACCAGACGCCGAGCGCGGCCGCCAGGTAGGGTCCGTTACCCAGCACCTGGAACAGTTCGTAGAGCGCTTTGGTGATGGGGAAATAGGCCTGTTTCTGGGCCAGCATCAGCGAATCCGAAACCTCCAGCATGGCAAAGCTGAAAGCCAGCAGGCCGCCGGCCATCAGGTTGGCGCTGATCAAGGGCAAGGTGACCCGGGCGACGGTCCGCACCGGCGGACAGCCGAGATTTTCGGCCGCTTCTTCCAGCGATGCCGAAATCTGTTGCAGGCCGGCCACCGCCGCGCGCACCACATAAGGCAGACGGCGCACCGCATAGGCAATGATCAGCAGAACGGTCGGATTCTCGGTCGGATTCAGGCCGGCAAACAGACGGCCGGGCTGGCTCATGGTGATATAGCCGAAGGCCAGCACGATGCCGGGGACCGCCAGCGGGAGCATAATCAGTGTATCCAGCGCGCCACGCCAGCGCAAGGAACTACGGACAATGACCACAGCCGCGGCGACCCCCAGGATGAGGTCGGCGCCCATGGCCAGCAGGGAGTAATAACAACTATTGCGGATACTGGGCAGGGTGAGGCCGTGTCCAAGCGCCTGGCGATACCATTCGAGGGTCCATTGCGAGGGTGCCACAGAACGATACCAGGCCTGGCTGAAGCTTGTGAGGATTACGCCGATATGTGGCAGGATCGCCAGCAGGAACACGATCGTGAACAGGCCGAACGCTGCGCCGGCGCGCGCGCCGCTCAGCTGTTGCGTGCTTCCCGCGGTGCTTCCCTTGGCCATCATCTCGTAGCTGGATCGACCGAACACTCCTTTGCCAAGAACATAGAACCCAGCCGAAGCCACCAGCATGACCACGACCAGTGCATACGGTAACGGGCTGGCGCCTATATCCTGGATGCCGTTATAAATCTGTACGGCGGTTACCCGCGGATAGTCGAACATGAGCGGCGTGCCCAATTCGGTAAACGACCAGATAAAGACCAGGGTGCCCCCGGCAAACAGGCCGGGCATTATCAACGGCAGGGTGATGCGCCGGAAACGCCGCCAGCCGGCGCACCCCAGATTTTCGGATGCTTCTTCCAGCGACGGATCAACATTGGCGATGGCCGCCACTGCGTTGAGATAAAAAATGGGATACAGGTGCAGGGCTTCTGTGACGGCCACCGCCCAGAACCGGCCGCGGCCCAGCCAGTCAACGGCCTGGGACCAGTCAATCAGATGCAGATTGACCAGGACGGCGTTAATTACGCCGTAAGTTCCCAGGATCTGGCGGATGCCGATGGCGCCCACAAATGGCGGCAGGATCATGGGCAGAAGGATCAGGCCGGTCAGCCATGCTTTGCCCCAAAAATCGAACCGCGCCGCCAGCACTGCCAGTGGCAAGGCCATGCACACTACCAGGAGCGTTGTGACGACGGCCAGCGCCAGGCTGTTGCGCAAGCCTTCTATATACAGAGGGTTTCGAAAAAGTTCTCCAAAAAAGGCCAGGGTCCATTGGCGGTTGAACACGAAGGCGCTTTTCACTGTCAACGCCAGCGGCCAGAAAAAGAACAGGCCCAGCAGGCTCAGGATGGCCGCCGCGATCAGAATGGCACCGGTGTTTTTCATGGATGAAATACGATAAAGTCGTCCGCCAATAAACGCAAAAACAACCCAAGTAATTCAAGCCTTTTTACCCGCTAAATACGCGAAATGACGCGAAAATAAATTCAGAATAAAAATCTTCCTTTTCCCTGCGCGTCCTTTAGCGTGGTTCGCGGGCCGTTCTTCAATTTCCTTGCAGCTCCGCCAGGTCGCGGGCCTGCCGGTACTGGTTCCTGAAAAAAAGAATCCATTCCCGTGTCAACCGCGCTTCGGTTAATTTGTCATTCAGTTGTTGCGCGGTGACCGCCAGGGCTTGGGGGTATTCTGCGTTGGGCGGCAGGGCCATGAAGGCGGCAAAAGCGTCCGGACAGGCGGCGGGACCGCCATTGCGGTTTATGGCCTCCCAGGCGCTGGTTAGTTCCGCATGCGTATCAATACACTGGGTTCGAATCAATGTTCGGATGAGCGCAAACAGCGGTCCGGT
The DNA here is from genome assembly GCA_018896395.1 of Verrucomicrobiota bacterium. GTDB lineage: Bacteria > Verrucomicrobiota > Kiritimatiellia > JAAZAB01 > JAAZAB01 > VSJD01. The sequence goes on from JAHIMN010000240.1 coordinate 3,855, forward strand.
CCAGGCGGCCTGATACGTGAAGCCGCCGCCCTGCGTATAAGGCAGGGCGGTTGGATCGGACATCGTCTGCAGAAAGGGAGGCGCATACATATCTTTGCGGATCGGGAGCCGGCGCAGAGCGTAGCGCTCCGGACCGCCGGGTTCGCCCGCGCGCGTGTTCCAGAGCTGTTGTCCTTCCGGGCTGAGGCAGAAATCAATGAACCGCTCCGCCAGCTTGCGATGCGGGGCGCCCCGCACGAGACTGATCGGATCCACCGATAATGAGGATCCGCCGATGGGCGTGATATAAATCATGCGATCGGAGTGTTCGTTACGGGCAATCATTTCGCTTTCAAATCGTCCGTAAAAATCAATGCACATGCCGGCGGCCGCGGCGCCCTGGGCGACATCGAGCGGTACTTTGCTGGCGGAGTCGGTAAAGTAACGGGCATTGGCGCCGATCCGGCGGATGACCCCGAATGCGCGTCGCCACCCGGCGGCCAGATCCTCCGGTGCGGCCGACGCCGCCGGTGCGGCCGACGCCGCCGGTGCGGCCGATGCCGCCGGTGCGGCCTGCCCGGCCGGAACACCGCGCTTGGTTAGTTCGGCCAGCAGTTGCTCCTGGATCAGCATTTCAAACGCTTTGTTGATGGACCCGCTTTTGGTGGGATCGGCCAGTGCCACCAGGCGGTAATAGCTAAAATCGGTCAGGTCGGTCCAGCCTTGCGGCGCCCGGAGGATGCCGTGGTCCGCGAGCACATCTTGATTCCAGCAGATGCCGAAACTGCTGAGACAGCATCCATACCAGCGGTCCAAAGGATCGTAAAACACCTCGCCGGAAAATGTGGCCGGGATGATGGCGTCGGTCAGCCACTCCGGATGACGCTGGCGCAGGCCGCATGGGGACGTATGTCCTTTGCGGGCCTGCTGGGCATGGTCGTACGCTCCGCCGCCAAAGAATAAATCAATGCCGATGCCGATGCTGCCCACCCGCTCGGCGGCGGCAAATGCGCTGTCGAGATACCGGACGATTTCACTGGTACCGCCAATGTTCCGCCAGTCGATCACCACGGCTTCGCCAAAACGCGCACGGTGCCAGCGTTGAAAGGCCCGATCGAATTCATACCGCACGGCCTCATTATGCGGACTCAGGATCACGAGTTTGCGGGCGCCGGTGGGCACTGCTTCGCGCTTTGGCTGGAGCAGGAACGGCACCAGGAGCACGCTGGCCAATGCCAGGAATAATAAAAGGGCGGGGATGTTGGGTCGGTTCATGGCATCACTCCGCTGCCAGCACGATCACATCGCCCGGATTTACGTGGAACGGGATTTCGACCGCCGCCACCGCCGGTCGGGCCAGTCCACCGGCGATGGCCGGTCCACTTTCCAGTGCTTTCATGACAAAACCATCCGACATCCGGATCCAGGATTCCGTGGCTTCCCCTAAGTAAATGGTTTCCGTCAGGCGCCCGGCAAAACAGTTGAGGTCCGTGCCGGAAGATGCGTGCAGGCGCAGGGCTTCGGGACGGATGGCCAGGGCAACCGCCTCGCCCGGCTGAAACGCGCTGCACAGGTCGCGGGCCGTCCATTCACCGAAGTCCGTGGCGATGGTGGCAAAACCGTTTATCACGGCACGAACCTTACCCGGAACAAGATTGGCGCCGCCGATAAAGTCGGCAACGAATCGGTTGGCCGGTCGCTCATACAGGTCGCGCGGCGAACCGATCTGTTCCACGCGGCCCTGGCGCAAGATTGCGCAGCGGTCCGCCATGCTCAGGGCTTCCTTCTGGTCATGGGTAACGTAGATCGTGGTGATGCCCAGCCGCTTGACCAGGCGCCGGATTTCAACGCGCATTTCCAGGCGCAGTTTGGCATCCAGATTGGAGAGCGGCTCGTCCAGGAGCAGGCAGGCCGGATCAATGACCAGTGCCCGTGCCAGCGCGACCCGCTGCTGCTGGCCGCCGGAGAGCCGGTTGGGCTTGCGCTGCGCCAGGTCCTCCATGTGCATGGCCGCCAGCATGCGCCCGACACGCTCCCGCCGTTCCGGTGCGGGGATGGTTCGCCCCGGCACCGTCAGGCCGAAGGCCACGTTGTCGAACACCGTCAAGTGCGGCCAGAGGGCGTAGTTCTGAAACACCA
>JAHIMN010000241.1 GCA_018896395.1 Verrucomicrobiota bacterium
CAGATGCGCCAAAATTACGCGACCGTCTTTTCCGGCGAACATCAGCGTTTTTACAGGATGCCTTCATAACCCGTTGGGTTAAAGGGAAAAGTGGTGCAAGAAATAACTTGCACGCTGTGTTTACCCGCCTGCAACGCTGTAGCACTGCGGGCAGGTTGACAAAATATGACAGTAACGCTGATGTTCGTGCAAAATTCAGGTATCAAGTTAACCTTTTGCAACATGAAGACGTGGCTGTGCCCGATGAGGCGGGAATCGCTGGGCCGGAACTAATTGCGATCAGATGCCGACAGAAACTTTGGCGCAGGTTCAGTTTTCCAGACAGCAATTACGGAAACGGACTATTGCATACGCGATCGCGAAAGATTGTCACGGAATTCGCGAGCTTGTTCAGCCATCCCGGATTGTCGGAAACACTCTGTCAGCGCTTGATTCCGGAAAGCGGTAAGAAGTCGAACAAATTAAAGGAGAGATATGAGTGTGATAATAGATGGAGATAAGTTAATTGAACGGCAATTGCGGGCGACTCAGACGGAGGAGGTTGTCGTGGCGGACGGTATAAAGACGCAAATTGTTCCGGTACGTTATACACCGCCGCTGGCTGATCCTTCGTTGACTTTGAGCCTGGACGGGGCATGGCGGGTCAAACGCCGGCCTTTTCCGAAAGAAGAGGCAATGCTGGCATCATCCGCCATAAAAGATCAAAACTGGGAGAAACTGGCCCAGCCGGGAAAGATATTTTATGCCGATCCGGAAGCGGAACATGCGCCGATTCCCGACTGGGACAGGGTGACATTATCTCATATTAATCCTGAAGACGGCGCGGTGATTCGGCGGAGTGTGCGCATACCCTCCGCCTGGGCCGGTAAGCGCATATATCTGCGGTTTGACAGCATCTATCCCGCCGGACGTGTTTATCTCAACGGCAAACTTTTGGGCGATCACCGCAGTGGTCTGACTCCGGTTGAATACGACGTAACCGAACTTGTAATCCCCGGCGAAATGGCGCTGGTAGCCGTCCGGCTTTTGCGCAAACATAAATTTGTCCAGATGGATATGCCCAGGCATGCGCTTGAATTTGCCGGGCTGGCGCAGCCCGCCTGCTTTTTTGCGACCGAGCAATGTCAGATCAGCGACTATCATCTTTGCGCGGAACTGGATTCCGCGCTTGTCACCGGCACGCTGGCAGGCAGTGTCATTTTACGGAATCACGGGACCACGGCGGTGAATGCCAAAATCCGCCTGGCAATGACGGAACAAAGCGATAACCCGGTGGCGGTTGTTATAAAGGATGCGGTTCTGGAAGCCGGAAATACTGTAGAAGTTCAATTAAGTGTAACCGTAAAAAATCCTAAATTATGGAACGACGAATTTCCTAATCTCTATCAAACCCGGCTGGAACTTGAAATTCCGGGACAGCCTGTGCAAACGGTTGTCTTTCGCGCCGGGTTCCGCCGGATGGAATTGAGCCCGGCCGGTCCTGAACTCAACGGTCATTTTGTAAAATTCCGCGGCGTGAATCATCTTACCTTTCATCCCGAAGGCGGAATGCACACGCCCCGCGAATGGCTGAAATGCAATCTGCAATTGATGAAAAAAGCGAACGTGAACGCCATCCGCACTCATTTTCTGGGACCGCGCGACTTGGCCGATTTATGCGATGAAATTGGCATTTATCTTCTTCAGGAACTGCCGATAGATTGGGGCACCCATTACATCCACGATCCGGAATGGGTGGGACCGGCGTTAATGCGGATTGAGGGGGGGATTCGTCGTGATCGGCATCATCCGTCGGTCATGGTATGGAGCGTTGGTAACGAAAACATGCCGGAGAGTTCTGGCGTGGCTGAGGCCGGCTGGAACCACCTGCGCATTTACGATCGTTTTTGCAAACGGCTGGATCCAAGCCGGCCGACCATGTTTCCCCCGCCGGGACCGTCGAATAAGATTAACGGTATTTTTGAAGTCCGCGTGGGCGATATTGCCGATACGCATTACAGCTTTAATTTGCAGAAGGAATTCCGCCGTACCGGGAAGATGGTCAATCCGCGGAGCTGGGATGCCGATATGGAGGCAATGACCCGGGAACAGGCTTTGGCGCGCGGCTGGAGCGGAGTATGGTTCAGTTCGGAATACGGCATTTTCAACGGATTGCCGGATTTACTCAATGCGCCGTATCTCTCGCGGATCTGCGATCAAGCACCAAAAGATGTTCTCAACGGCGAAAATTCATTGCAGGTGTTTATTGAACGACTTCGGATGGAATGGGGCAATATGCGCGCTGATCCTTCCTGTCTGGGAGGCGCATATTTTCCGTGGTTATGTTGCGGCGCGGGTAAAGGACATGAAGGCAATCCCTGGGGTTGGGTGCGCTGGGGCGAAGATGCCGACTGGGGCGTGGTAACCGCCGATCTTCTGCCGAAACCGTTCTTCTGGGCACTGCGCGTTCTATTCAGTCCGGTATGGTTTCCGCCAAGGGCGGCATGGAAAAAGGGTGCGGATAGTTTTGCCGTCACCTTGACTAATCAATACAACGCGATTGATTTGAAAGATTGCGTTTTACGCACACAGCAGAACAGCGGCGGCAAGTGGATGAGCATGGTGCGGCAATATCGCGACGTTCCGGTGACATGTCCACCGGGTAAAACAGTGACACTGGATGTTCCCATCTGGCATGACGGCATGAAAAAGGCGTTGGCGGACGGCAGCTTCGGCTATTGCCGTTTCAATCTGCTGGATCCCAAAGGGTTTCGTCCCATTACGGCGGACGTGTTTGTTATGCCGAAAGAGATGATAGCGCGCTACAACGATGTCATGCCGGTTGGCCCGGATGCGGTCTTGTGAGCAAGAAAGATTTTTTTAAAAATAACCGGAAGATAGGTAGAGCGTGAAAATGAGAGGATGAAATGTTGTGACCAAGCGATTCATGCTCAATGATTATCCATGGACGGCTCACGGGATCATGCCCCATTCCCCGTCCGGCAGATTCCATCCGCCGCCCAGTGCCTTGTAAAGCTGGATGACGACCGTCAGGCGGTTGAGCTGGGTCTGCGCCAGGTTATTCTCGGCCGGGAACAACTGCTGTTGGGCTTCGAGCACCTCGTAATAACTGGCCTTGCCGGCGATGTAGCGATCACGCGACACTGCGACCGCATCCGCATAACAGCGCACACAACGCGTTTGCTGGGTGAAAATGTCTTCCAGTTTGACGCGCGTGACCAGGGCGTTGGCCACGTCCTGGAAAGACGTGCGCACGGTCTGTTCATAGGTAATGGCCGCTTCTTCGCTTTGTGCGCGCGCCTGGCGAATCTGCGCCATCAGTGCGCCGCCCTGGAAAATCGGCCCGGCCAGGTTACCGCCTATGCTCCAGGCTTGTGCCTCGTTGTTGAACGAGTTCAGGTCCGGGCTCACGCGCCCGAATAGCGTGGTCAGACCGATCTTAGGGAAGCATTGGGCGATGGCAACCCCGATCTGGGCGTTAGCCGCGCGCAGAATCTGTTCCGCTGCACGAATATCCGGCCGCCGCCGAAGCAGGTCGGAGGGCAGCCCGGCAGGCACCTCCGGCGGCGTATCCTGCCGGAGCAGGGTTGTATCGCGCGGCACCGTCCCCGGATTGCGGCCGAGCAGAAGATTGATCTGGTTTTCCTTGATCACAATCCGCCGCTCGATATCCGGAATCAGGGCGGCGGTTTGAGCAACTGCGGCTTCAGCCCGGGAAGTTTCCAGCCGCGAGGCGGCGCCGCCGGCCAGTTTATTGCTGAAAATATTAAGACTTTCTTCAAACGAAAGCGTTGTCCGCTTCGCGATCTCCAACTCGAGATCCAGTTCCAAAAGTTCGAAATAGGCCTGGCCCACACTGCAGACGACCGTCAACATGATCCCGCGCCGGTTTTCAGTGGTGGCCAGCAGCTGGGCTTGCGCAGCTTCGTTCAAGCGGCGGATGCGGCCCCAGAGATCAAGCTCCCACGTGGCCGAGGCGGCGAGCATCAGGGGATTTTCCGTTTGGCCGCCGGCGGGCGAAGCGTTGCCGCGAAACGCGTTGCGACTGCGCTCCAGATCGCCCTGATAGCCGATCTGCGGGAAAAACTGGGCGCGTGACTGCGCCGCCAGCGCCTGGTACTCCTCGACGCGCTTAATGGCGATGCGCAGATCGTAATTATTGGTGAGCGCGGTTCGAACAAGTTCGTGGAGCGTGGCGTCGGCAAACACGTCCCACCACGGCAAATCGGCCATCGTCACCTGCTGGCTGATAACGCCCTGACCGAGGAACCCGCCAGGTGCATCCACAACCGGCGTCTTAAACCGGGGGCCCATGGCGCACCCGCCCGCCAGCAGAAAAGCCATAAGCAACCCGGCCGGCGTCGCCGCGCGCCATAGCCAAGTCTTAATAATCGAAATGCGTTTCATATGAACCAATGCGGACTATGCCCGCACCCCAAGAGAATTAACCGCGGATTACACTGCCTGCCCGAGCGCTGGCCAGGGATTTCACGGATAAAGAATCGAATATTAAAAACAAAAAGATTTTGCTGTCTTCTAATATCCCCTCGGGTCCATCCTCGGATCCGTTGGATCCTATGGATCCAGAGGATAGGACCCTCCGGGTCCGAGGACGTGTCCACCCGCCTGCAACGCTGTAGCACTGCGGGCAGGTCCGTGTTATCCGTGGTAAAAAATCTTTATTGATGTTTTTCTTGTTTTTTGTGGTGGTTCCCAACGTTTAGTATCTAATTATCCGCGGTTTCCGCCATAGGCGGATCCGCCTGAGGAGGAGATTTTTCTTTTGGTTGCGATTCTTTTTCGTGCAAGGGGGTACGTGCCGGCGGTTCCTTGCCGTGAATCAGATGCTGGATAAAGGAAAAGGAGACCGGAATGATAAAAATGGCAATGCAGGTGGCGGCCAGCATGCCGCCGATCACCGCCGTGCCAAGCACCTGGCGCGAGACCGCGCCGGAGCCGGTGGCGACCCACAGCGGCACACAGCCCAGGATAAACGCGAAGGCGGTCATCAGGATCGGGCGCAGTCTGATACGGGCGCCTTGCAGGGCGGCATCCACGGCCGACAGGCCTTCGGTATCATATCCCGTTTTGACAAACTCAACGATCAGGATGGCGTTTTTCGCGGCCAGCCCGATCAGCATGATCAGCCCGATCTGGACGTAAACGCTGACGTCCATGTGGCGCAGATAGACCGCTAAAAAAGCGCCGAAGACCGCGATGGGCGTGCCCAACAGCACG
>JAHIMN010000027.1 GCA_018896395.1 Verrucomicrobiota bacterium
ATGGGTGCCGGGAGGATGTCCTTGCCGCGTTGAAGAAACTGCGGATGACAACGATGCGTTATCCCGGCGGCAACTTCGCCTCAGGCTATCACTGGATGGACGGAGTTGGTCCGAAGGCCGGGCGTCCGACAGTCCGCGAACTGGCATGGCAAAGCATCGAGACGAACCAGTTCGGCACCGACGAGTATATCAAACTTTGTCGCAAGATGGCCTGGACGCCGATGCTGACAGTCAACCTTGGGACCGGCACCCCGGAAGAGGCGCGCAACTGGGCGGAATACTGCAACTGCCCGGCGGGCACACGTTATGCCGACATGCGCGCAGCCAACGGCAATCCAGCCCCGCACGATGTGAAACTCTGGTGCCTTGGCAACGAGATGGATGGCCCATGGCAGTTGGGACACATGCCCGCCGACCAATATGCCATTCGCGCTCAGCAGGCGGCGAAGATGATGAGGGACACCGACAAGACCATTGAGGTCGTCGCTTGCGGGTCGTGCGGCATTGGCATGGGTTCCTACATGGAGTGGGACCGGACCGTCCTGGAATACCTGGGCGACGCGGCCGATTACATTAGCCTGCACCGTTACGTCGGCAATCAGGCCAACGACACGCCGGATTACCTGGCGGCCACCAAATCGATCGACCGTCAGATTGAGGAGATGGACGCCGCCTGCCGTTTCGTCCAGGCCCGCTGCAAGAGCAAGAAACGCGCGTACCTCTGCTTTGACGAATGGAACGTCTGGTACAAGAACATGCAGGTGGACGGCATGGACAAGGTGGCGCCACATCTTATCGAGGAGGTTTACAACCTGGAAGACGCGCTGGTGGTTGCGGGCTTCCTGCACAGTTTCATCCGTCATGCCAACTGCGTGAAAATTGCCAACCTTGCCCAGATCGTCAACGTTATCGCACCCATCCTGACGCGCGGCGACGAGATGCTCGTGCAGAGCATTTTCCATCCTTTTGAGATGTTCTCCAAGCGCCGCCAAGGTGTTTCGCTCAAGGTCGCGGTAGAGGGGCCGACGTATGAGGGCAAGACCAATGGACGCGTGACTTTCTCCGACGCCAGCGCCATCATGGACGGCCAGCGGCTCCAGGTGTTCGTAACGAACCGCAGTCCGGACAAAGCCATGGAATTTACTGTGAATCCTGCGGATCTGAATATCACCAAGGTCGAGTCGGTGGAGATCATGACGGGCCCGAACGCCAAGGTCGCCAACTCCTATGAAAAGCCCGATGTGGTGCGGGCGCAACCATATGACGGGATCACGGTCAAGGACGGTCGGGCGCGGTGTGAACTGCCGCCGCTGTCACTGCTGGCGGCTACACTGTCGGTCTGTTAGACCCTTTGCAGGGGTGCGGATTCTTCTCGCCTGACATTTTCCGGGAGTTCTTCAAACCATATTACCGGCAGGTCTTCGACACCTGCCACCGCCATGGCATTCACACCTGGATGCACGCCTGCGGGTGCGTCAGGGAATTTATCCCGGACTGGATCGACAGCGGGCTTGACGTGCTGCATCCCATCCAGAAGCACACGATGGACGAACTGGCGACCTATCGCGTTGTTATTTTTATTGCTTGCGATGGTCGGGAGCCATGGTATGTTGCTTTCTATTTGAATTGTCGGCTAATATGAGAGAGGGGCTGTTTGTATGACAAAGAACGCCGTTCAGGGCAAACCGATCGCATTTTTAACTGATAAAAAAACGTGCGTGGTGCCGGAGCACCCGATCATTCCGTTCATTGAAGGTGACGGCACGGGGCCGGACATCTGGCGCGCCGCCGTGCGTGTGTTGGATGGCGCCGTCGCCAAAGCCTACAGCGGGCGGCGGCAGGTCTGCTGGCAGGAATTGCTGGCGGGCGAAAAAGCGTTCAAGCAGACCGACCACTGGCTGCCGGATGAAACGGTCGCCGCCTTCAAGCAATATCTGGTCGGCATCAAGGGGCCGCTCACCACCCCGATTGGCGGCGGGCATCGTAGTTTGAACGTTGCCTTGCGCCAGCTGCTCGACCTATACGTCTGCCTGCGGCCGGTGCGCTGGTTCGAGGGCGTGCCGAGCCCGGTCAAGGAGCCCAGCAAGGTGGACATGGTGGTGTTCCGCGAAAACACGGAAGACGTCTATGCCGGTTTGGAAGTGCGCTCCGGCAGTCCGCAAGCCAAAAAACTCATTGGCTTCCTGAAAACAGAATTCGGCTGGAACATTCGTCCGGATTCGGGTGTCGGCGTCAAGCCCATCAGCGAGACCGGCAGTAAACGCCTGGTCCGGGCCGCCATCGAGTATGCCATCCGAAACAAGCGCCGGAGCGTGACGCTCGTGCACAAGGGCAATATCCAGAAATTTACGGAGGGTGCCTTTCTGGCCTGGGGCTACGAAGCGGCCAAAGAATATGGCGACCGCATCGCGATCAAGGACACGATTGCCGACATATTCTTCCAGCAGGCCCTGACCCGGCCGGAGGAATTCGACGTTATCGCCACACTGAATTTGAACGGCGATTACATATCCGATGCCCTGGCGGCGCAAGTCGGCGGCATCGGCATTGCCCCGGGCGGCAACATCAACTTCCAGACCGGGCACGCCATTTTCGAGGCCACGCACGGCACGGCGCCCAAGTATGCCGGCCAGGATAAAGTCAACCCCGGCTCCGTAATCCTCTCCGGCGAGATGATGTTCCGCTACATAGGCTGGGCGGAAGCGGCCGATCTGATTATCCGCGGACTCAGTGAGGCCATCCGGCACCGGAAAGTGACCTACGATTTCCACCGGCTGATGGACAATGCGACTCTGTTGAAATGCTCGGAATTTGCCGACGAAATCATAACCCGCATGGGATAAAACGCTATTCGTTAGGCGTATACCATGGAGCGGGTCTGCCTAAAATGCGGCCACAAGCAGAAAATTGTGATTCAGGTCTTGGGACAATAACGCGGCAGGGAAGCCAGAACACTGGTCATGCCGATTTCTGAAACACCAGACATTGTGGGGATGAACATGCCTGTTCAGGAAGGGTGTAAGGAGCCGCGCATGCGTTACGGCACGCTTAAAAATATGGCGGTTTTTCTAATGATCGGATGTTTCCCGGCTCTAACCGGATGGGCGGAGAATGAGGATTCGACACTCGATGTTTGGTCCGTTTCCGAGAACCATCCTGCGATTAACAGCCAGACATCTTCGTCTTTCATTGTCCAAGGCGCGGACGCGCCGTTGAACGAAAGAAGCCCCTTGCAATGGGGCTGTGTTGGATTGTTAATCTTTTACCAGCAAGTAATCTCGCGCATAACGATCATGCACTGTCAGATGGAGCCTTCCTGCGCCAATTACAGTCTGCGAGCGATCAACAAGCATGGCCCGTTGATGGGCGTTATTATGACAGCTGACCGAATAATGCATGAAGCGGATGAAAGAAAATATGCGCCTTTGATTAAACAGCCGGATAACACAAAATATTTTGATCCTGTCGAAAACAATGATTTTTGGTGGCGCCAGCCATGAAGATATTTGCGTTGATGATGATTGCCCTGTTGGCGCTAAATTCCCGCGCCCTGGAGGCGCCAACGAACACGGCCTCGCCGGAAGCGAGCATGGCGTTTGCGGATTTTCTTTTTCAGGAGGAGGATTATTACCGGGCAATCACCGAATACGAACGTTTCCTTTTTTTTAATTCGGACAACAGTTTGGCGCCGCGCGCGCAACACCAAATTGCGCTTTGTTATTATAAGGGCAACCGGTGGGAAAATGCGATAACCTGGTTTTTGAAGATTCAAAACCAATCTCCGCAAAGCGCGATCGGCAAACGAGCGATGCTTAATATCGCGGAAATATACTACGAACAGCGGCAATACAATCAGGCGGTAGATTTACTTGAAAAATTCTTGAAAGAACATAAGCACGAATCCGCCGCTAACCAGGACCCGCCGGCGAATGAGGCGAAAATAATGCTCGGTTTATGCTATCTTCAGTTTGGAAACACCGCATGGGCAGCGGAAATAGCCGGCGGCATTTCATCCAATGTGCCGCAGTATTCCGCCGCCGACGCCCTGGCCAAGGCCGCCGAACATTTTGACGAAATTCCACGCAAATCGCCGGTGCTGGCGGGAGGACTATCGGCCGTATTGCCGGGCGCCGGACAGATTTATGCGCAACGGCCCGTCGATGCGGCCGTTGCTTTCATATTAAACGGGCTCCTTATTTTTGCCACTTATGAGGCCTTTGACAATGACATCAACGTGCTCGGCGGCATGCTCGCGGTGGTTGAGCTGAGCTTTTGGGGGGGGAATGTCTATAATGCGGTCAATAACGCGCACAAATATAATCGCCGTGAAAAAGACAATTTCTTTAACAAACTTCACTTAAAAAGCGGTTTTTTCACAGCACCATCTCAAAATGCCGGTACGACCAAACCGGCGCCGGCCTTATTTCTTCAATACAATTTTTAGCCTATCGGAGATCAAACGTCCATGCCCTTTTGCGTCACGAATGATCTGTCGTTCCGGCATTTTGGCAGTTATGGGGTTCACCGGTTTTTACGCGCTGGCATCCTCCGTGTCGTAATTCTCACACAGATCTGCATCGGCTTCGTTGGTTCGGTCAGCGGAGCGAATGAGTTCAAACAGAGTTTCTTCATCGGGCCCCTGCTGGGAGGTGGTTTTGATAATACCATGCGGGCCGGTGGTGAATTAGGCGTGGAGATACACCGCTGGCGACCGCATTGTATGACCATCAGTATTCAGTGCATCGAATCCGACAGATGGGATAATGATCGTTTCGATATCATCCGAGACACCATTCCCGGGTTGGGTGGGGTCAGCGTGGGGTATCGCTATCAGTTTTCCGTGCCGCTTGCTCCTTTTTTGGGCTTGAACGGATTAAACTCGTTTAGTCTGGTTGGAGGTGATTATATCGCTTTAAATCCGGAAATCGGATTTACTTGGCCCATCGACCTGCGCCATAGTCTAACCCTTCTGGCGCGTTATTACTGCACCACCGCCGGTCGTGCGCACGATTTTATCACCGGCGGCATATTCTTTAACTGCAATTTTTAAAAAACCAAAAAGACCCGTAACCTGCAAAAAAACGGCCGGGACAAAGCCCGGCCGTTTTTTAAAGCTTAATCACTTGCTTTCGACGGGACGCTTATATCGCACAGCCACGGCTTCCACACTACTATCAACTTTGCTATAAAGAAAACCCAAGCAAATGCCGTTATATTTCGTATCCCACTGGATGTTCATGACCCCATCCATGGTCGGGTATTTTTGCCGCGCCTGAGCCATCATTGATCCAAACCCGTTATCACCCGTGGAGAGAATACCTAAGATGTTAATGCTCTCGCCAGTCCCACGGACCACGCCTAATATTTCAAGATCTTCACGGGTGAAGGTATATCTTACAAAAGGCGCTTCACGCGCAGACGGATATGTGACCTCCGTAAATATACTTGCTGGCCCAACTCCCCCGGGAGCCATGTTCGCTGTGCCCGGGGGGGAGAACAATAAGCATCCCGCAAGACAAGCGATACTTGCTAACAATGCCAAATAAACCAGATATTTCATATTAGACCCTTTCACGATGTAATGGTGTTACATTCACATAAATGTCTGAAATCGCCGCAAAACGCAACATGCTATTGCACCTCCTTTCCACGATATGGGAATAATAACTCCATAAGGATAATCAGGTCTCGTTGCTAACTACCAATCTAAATTAACACAAATATACTCCGGCATCTGGCCGATGCAAACAAAAAATATAACTCCTGCCCCTCCTCATGAGGACACATCCGGTTATCTACTTAAATATTAGCACACTTGACGTCCAGAGCGCAAGCAAAAAATCGTCCCCGAAAAAAATGCGGATTGAGCTGAACTCGACTGGCGTGATCGGATAGCTTCTTGACCAAGACCGTCGCATCACGGCGACTGAAACCGGGACGATCCAAACGCTGACGGGCCGGATTCGACGAAATCATATCCCACATGTAGAGCGAGCATAAAAAGCAATGTGGCCGCGACGCAGAGGTCGCGGCCACATGCTCGCATACGATTTATGCATTCAGATCAGGTTACCAATTCGCGTTAACAATGGGGAGTACTTTCCAGATGCTGTCTTTGCCCCACGCGATATTGATGGCGCCGATCTGCAGGCCATCCAGTATGACCGTGTAGTTGATCACGCCAAGCTGGAGACCCTTGACTTCATTGGCGACATTGATGCCGATCCACTGGGCGCCGTCCAATTGGTCGGCCCAGTTAATCAGTCCCGTCTGCCAGCAGGCGCCTTCCAGACCAACGTTAACGAAGCCGAACTGAGCATCAGCCGCACCGCCGGCGACATTGATGCCGCCTGCCTGGCCGCCGGCCACACTGCCGCTGGCCAAGTTGATCAAGCCGACTTCCAAGCCCGCGACGTCCCCGCCAACCATGTTCAGGATGCCGAAATCAGAGCCGGACAGGTCCCCGCTGGTCAAGTTGATCAGTCCGGCTTGCTTGCCGGAGACATTGCCGCCGATCAGGTTGATGAACGACATCGTTCCGCCGGACACATTGCCGGCCACAAAGTTAATGCCGCCCAATTGCCCGCCGGTGACGTTGCCGCCGACCAGGTTAATGACACCCAGTTGCAGACCTTTCTGATCATTGTTAACTTGGTTCACAAGGCCCAGGTCAACGCCGGTCACGTTTTCATTGGCCCCGTAGATCAGGTTGATCCGCAGGCCGTTGACGGACGAACTGTCGCCGAGAATTGCGACCGGGCTGACGAGCGAGAGTTGGAACGGATAGGCCTGGGACTGGGGGGCTTGCGCAACCGCGCTACTGACCAGTCCGATCACACCCGCGAGACACAATAATATCGAATAACGTTTCATTTCTTTCCCCTTCATTACAATTCATGATCGAGACGAAACAACCGTTCACTTAACAATCAATCACCACCGTGTCGCCTGCATCACCTCCTTCCAGGGCGCTTTCAGCAACCGTTACCTATACAATATATCATATGATGCTAACACACCTCATGAAAAACTTACAGGTAAAGCCTCGCAAACACCGGTTGCTTTGTCAATAACAAAAAGCAACTTAACAAAAAGCAACTCCGCATTAAAATTACAGCCACACCATCAGTCCGGCCAGGGCGGCGAAGCCGAGGCCCAGCAGGACTTTGCTCCAAACCGCATTCGCCCGGCTCCAGGCCAGTAGACGTTCGTTCGTGATGCCGCGGTACGCCGCCGCAAACACCACCACGTGCGGGATTACGAACATCACGTTGTAAAGGGTCAGCAAACCCAGTGCTTGTCGGCCCACAGCCGCCTGCCGGCTCAAGTACACCAGGGTGGGCACATAAAACTGTCCCGTGCATATGCTTTCCAATAGTGTAACCAGCCAGCCGATGGTAAAACTGCCCAGGAACAATCGGCGGGCCGTCAGCCGGCTTCGCATGATGCCATGAATCCGCTTTCGAATAGTGCCCGGAAGTTGCAGGATAACTGCGCGAGCTTGACCGGTTTTTCCAAAAGCCAGGGCGTCTTTCAACGAAAGTATACATAGGACCGCCAATATGGTAACCATCACCCAGCGTAACGCTTCGCCGGCCCGGTGAAAGGCCGCGAGCTTCTGGATGACGTGGAAAACGCCGAATCCCAGCAGAAAATACGTTAGAAAAACCGCGGTGCAAAAACCAATGCCGACGGCGATCAATTCTCCTCCGCGTTTTCCAGCCACGGCCAGCAGGGTAATGAAGAAAATAAGCGTGGCAAAAGCGCAGGGATTCAGACCGTCAATCAATCCGGCCAGCGCCACGGTGGCCACCGTCATCGAGCCCAGATGCTTGCGAAGAACGCTCTCGCCCGATTCGTCGTCCGCCAGGCTCCGCCGGAGCGCTTCGCCCAGGCGAGTCGTCTGATGTCCGGTGTCCTGCGTAACGCGGGATAAATCTGTCGCTTGCCACGCGTCCCGCGTGGTCTGGTATCCGTCGTCCGTCGTCCGTCGTCCGTCCTCCGTCTTCGCCAGCGACACCGCCTCCACGGTCGGAATGAGTTTTGCCTTGATCGTCTTCAGTCCGCCCATATGAATGCGTTCATCTACGTAGATGGACACGCGCTCGGTCGTGTGTACGCCTGACTTTGCCTGCAGTGCGACCAGGTGCAGATAATTGGTCGGATTCAGAATATCATACTTGCGCAGATCAATGCTTGTTCCCATCAATTCCTGCAATTGGGGTAATACTTCATCTTCGATTTCCCGGCATTCGTCACATCCCGTCGAATAGAAGAATTCAACCAGGACCTTTGATTGGCGAATAGCGAGGGTCGAACGGGCGGGTTGGGCCATGCCAGGGCAACAGGCACTGAACATTAGCAGAACGATGATAAGCCGTGCAATAAGCATGGCCAGAGCCTGCCAAAGCAGATTGTTGAAAGCAAGACTGGAATTAAAGGTATGGTTCAACGGTTCACGGTTAGTGACGCGCGGCGCGTCACAGGGAGTTTTATGGCGCGTGGCGCGCCATTCACGGTTGGGAAATTCGCTAGAAAAATCGGCAACCGTTGAACTGTGAACTGCTGAACCTTGAACCATGTCGAATTAAATATATGCTTGTCAACCGGCGCGATCCCGTGAAACAATCGTTTAAATCGAACGGGTAGCAGAGTGAATTCTTTTTTTCGACCGGAGTTACACGGCATGGCCATTCGCATCACAGCCGGGGAGTGGCGGGGACGCCAGCTCAAGGTGCCGCGCGGGGATGTTCGCCCTGCCCAGGACCGGGTACGGCTGGCGGTTTTTTCGTCACTGGCCGACCGGGTGCCCGGTGCCCGGGCGCTGGACCTGTTCGCTGGCACGGGGGCTTATGGGCTGGAGGCCTTAAGCCGCGGAGCCGCCTCGGTCACCTGGGTGGAAAACGACCGCCGGGTCCTGGCGGTGCTTCGCGAGAATGTCACAACCCTCTGCGGTCCCGATCGGGGCACGGCCGTCGTGTCCGCGGATGCCCTGCGATTCCTGGAGCGGGGCGGGGGCGACGCGCCCTACGACCTGATTTTTGCCGATCCGCCCTATGACCGGGACGGCGGCTGGCTGAAAAAAATCTTGTCAGCGCTGACCGGGCGGTCTATCTTAAAAAGCGGTGGATTACTGGTCATGGAACAGTCCGCGCATGTTCCGGCGGTGACCAGGGAAGGCTGGCAACAGCTCAAGCGCCGGGTTTACGGTGAAACGCAAATTGACTATATAGCGGCGTTGCAGCCAGAGGTCAGAGGTCGAAAGTCAGAGGTCAGAGGTTCCCCTCAATTATAAGGGCGTATTGTCATTCCCGACCTGATCGGGAATCCAGAAAAATCAATACTGGATTCCCGCTTTTGCGGGAATGACAGCATTGAAGTTCACAACCTGCCCGCATAGCTGAGGCGTTACGACCAGAGGGCAGTCGAAAATCAGGAGTCAGAATGAAAAAATTAGCGGTCTATCCGGGCTCGTTTGATCCGTTGACCCTGGGTCACGTGGACGTGGTGCATCGCGCCGCGCGGTTGTTTGATCATTTAATCCTGGCGGTGGCGGTGAGCGTGCGGAAAGACACCCTGTTTTCAATCAAGGAGCGCATGGCGATGGCCCGCAGTCTTGCGGCGACCATGCCGAACGTGGAGGCGGTCGAATTCAACGGCCTGCTGGTGGATTATGTCCGGCAGATCGGCGCGCGCGTGATCATCCGCGGCTTGCGGGCGTTTTCCGATTTCGAGTATGAGTTTCAGATGGCCTTGACCAACCGCAAAATGGCGCCGAATGTGGAGGTCCTGTTCATGATGCCGCGCGAAAGCTACAGTTACATCAGCTCCAGCGTGGTCCGTGAAATTGCGTCCCTGGGCGGGGATACCAGCAAGTTTGTGCCGAGCTTCGTTCACGCGGCGTTGAAACGGAAATTTGCGCCGTAGCGGGCCGTTCTGTTCCCGTGCGTGGAGGGAAGGTTTATGAATATCGAAACCGGTCAGGTGCGTCAGCGTCCCCGGCGGTTTACCGGCGTGGAGCCCTCTGCCATCCTGGAGTTGCCCCAGGAGACCCAATTCCAGGTAATCGGCGATGTGCGCTATGCGCTGACCGCCCAGCGCTTTGCCGCCGACCTGCTGGTGCGCGGCGTGCTTGAAATGGATGTCCGCGGCCGATGTGCGCGGTGCGGGGAGTACTGTACCCAGACTGTTCGGGACGGGGCCTTTGCGTGCTCATATTCGCTGAGCGCCGCCAATGAATTAATAGACTTGACCGCCGATATCCGCGAAGCTATTCTCCTCGCTCTTCCGATGAATTTTGTGTGTTCGGAGGCATGTCGGGGGCTGTGCGTCCAGTGCGGGGCCAATTTGAATAAGGCGCCCTGCGCCTGCGCTAAGCCTCGTCAAACGATCCCGTGGGGCATGCTGGATCAATTAAAGCTTAAACGAAAATAGACATAGTTCACGGTTCACGGTTCCAGGGTTGTCGGATTTCGGGCGAAAACCCAACCGTGAACCTCTTAACCGTGAACCGTTAAACCATGCCGCAAGGAGATATACGATGGCGGTACCGAAAAGGAAAACGTCAAAAAGCAGGATTCGCATCCGCAAGCGGTCCCATAAAGAAACCCTGACGGCGACGCAAGCGTGTGCTAACTGCGGCGAACCGCATCAGCCGCACCGGGTGTGTCCTTTGTGTGGTTACTACAAGGGACGGCAGGTCCTGACGATCATTACCAAGTAGCTGGTTATGCATATTGCCGTAGATGCCATGGGCGGGGATTTTGCTCCCCGCGAAATTGTCCGGGGAGCGGTCGAGGCGGCGAAGTCCTTGCCGGGCTTGGATAAAATCACGCTGGTCGGCGATGAGGCGGCCATCCACCGGGAATACGCGGCCTGTGGAACGATTCCCGGCATCATGGATATTCTGCATGCCACGGAAGTCGTGGGTATGGAGGAAAGCCCGGTTAACGCCATCCGCCGCAAGAAAGACAGCTCCATCAGCCGTGCCGTTGATCTGGTCAAAAAAGGCGACGCAAGCGCCATGATTTCCGCCGGCAATACGGGCGCCGTGGTGGTGGCCGCCACGCTGAAATTGCGCACCCTGCCGGGAATTGATCGTCCCGCCATTGCCACGGTCATGCCGACGCCGGAAAAGCCCTTTGTGCTGATTGATGCCGGTGCGAATACCGATTGCTCTGCGCGACTGATGCTCCAGTTTGCTGTTATGGGTCATATCTACGCGCAGAAAATTCTCGGGTGTCCCAATCCCCGGGTCGGTTTAATGAGCGTTGGGACGGAGGAGTCCAAGGGCAACGAGATTACCAAGGAGGCGTTTCGCCTGATCAGTGAATCCAAACTCAATTTTTATGGTAATATTGAAGGCCATGACCTCTACAAGGGCCACGTGGATGTGGCCGTTTGCGACGGGTTCGTGGGCAACGTGATCCTGAAGACCAGCGAAAGTGTGGCGCACGCTATGGGCCATTGGATCAGACAGGAGTTCAGCCGTTCGCCGGTCCGCGTCCTGGGCGCGCTGTTGCTGACCAGGGCGCTCAAGGACATGAAAAAGCGGATTGACCCGGATCTCTCCGGCGGCGCTCCGCTCCTGGGAGTGAACGGGGTGTTCATTATTTCGCACGGCGCGTCCAGTATGCGCGCCATCTACCATGCCATCCGCGTGGCGCGGGATTCCGTCAACTACCGGATCAACGAGTTAATTACGCAAACGATCAGCGGAACCTTATGAAAGCTAAGCCTGTTGCTCACGAAAGTGTGCCCAAGACGCTGAGATCGGTATCCATCATCGGTACCGGTTCCTATCTGCCCAAGCGTGTCCTGACCAACGCGGATCTTGCCAAGGTGATGGATACGACCGATGAATGGATCACGACGCGCACCGGCATCAAGGAGCGGCATATTGCCGCCGCCGATCAAGCCACCTCCGACCTGGCCGTTGAAGCCGCCCGCCGGGCGCTCCGCCAGGCCGGCTTGGCGGCCGAAGACCTGGATATGATTATCGTTGCCACGGTCACGCCGGATATGTTTTTTCCCAGCACCGCCTGCTTTGTACAGAAGGCCCTCGGTGCCCGGAAGGCCGTTTGCTTTGACCTAGAGGCCGCCTGCTCCGGATTCCTGTTCGCGCTGGAAACGGCCCGGCAGTATGTGGGCTCGGGTGCCATCACGACGGCACTCGTTATCGCCGCCGAAAAATTGAGCGCCATCACGGATTGGGAAGACCGTTCCACCTGTGTCCTGTTTGGCGACGGCGCCGGCGCCGCGATCCTGCGTAGTCGGCCTGGCCTGCGCGGCATTATTGCCTCCGCCATGGCCTCGGACGGCAACTTAGGCCACCTGCTCAGTATGCCCGGCGGCGGCAGTCGTAATCCGGCCACCGCCCAGACAGTCAAAGACCGCCTTCACTTTCTGAAAATGGCCGGCAAGGAAGTGTTCAAGTACGCGGTCAGCTCCATGTTGAGCGCGTCCAAGGAAGCGCTGAAGAAAGCCGGCATGACGGTTGACGACGTGGATTGCTTCATCCCCCACCAGGCCAATATGCGAATTATCCGGGCCGTCGGTGAGCGCCTGGGCTCGCCCATGGAAAAATATTACATTAACCTTGAGCGCACCGGCAACATGTCGGCCGCCTCGATTCCCGTGGCGCTGGATGAGGCGGTCCGTTCGGGGTTTGTCAAGCATGGTGACATTATCCTGATGATGGCCTTTGGCGGCGGATTTACCTCGGGCGCCACCCTGTTGGAGTGGCGCAAGCCGGAGCCATCCCAGAAAGTCAGTGCGAAAGATGTCAACCGCGTGCGTGTGTCAAATGCCCAGAAGCGCCGCTTTTCAACCAATGCCAGTAACCTGTGGTGACGAAATCGTTGCCCGTTCTTCGTTCTTGGTTCCTCGTTCGAGTGCGCTATTTCAGATAGGTGTCCCATGAAGCAACTCATGTGGATTATCCGTTGGCATGGCGTGGACCGCTTTCTGTTCGGCGCCGATTCGCCCTGAGTGGATCAGGCGCAAACCGTCGAAGCCTTTATTCAGACGTCCCTTACGCCGGAGGAAAAGCAGGCCGTTCTCTGGGACAATACCTCTCCCTGTTATCTCGTAACTACTCACATTGGCATCACCATGATGCCTACGTGTAGTTACCAATTTATCAAAGATATTTTGTCGTTTAGCGTCTAATATGGTAAAGAATGCCTATGATAACGTCCGTAACGTCTATCGCCAGTGATGAACAGCTTGTCGCCGATTTCCAGCAGACAGGGGACCGGGCTTGTTTGGAAATGTTGATCAGGGAACATATCGGGAAAGTAAGAGCGATGATTTACCCCATGGTTCTGAATCATGCCGATGCCGACGATCTCACCCAGGAAGTCTTCATTCGGGTTGTTCATGCCATTGGCGGTTTCCGACGTACAGCCCGTTTCTCGACCTGGCTGTATCGTATCGCCATGAATACCACGACCGATTTCCTGCGAAAGAAGCAACGAAAACCTATGGCAACGGAAAAGGACTTGTCAACCCTGATTGATAAGGGGGCCATTCCACCCGATCAATTGACAGCTCGGGAGACAGATACCCAAATCACCGAAGCGCTGGCATCGCTTAGTCCTTGTTTAAGGGCGGCAATAAACCTGACGGCGATCCACGGCCTGGAGACTGCGGAAGCAGCTCGAATTGAAGGGTGTACC
>JAHIMN010000242.1 GCA_018896395.1 Verrucomicrobiota bacterium
CATAATCGCACAGTAGTCATTGATGCCCGCCTGGGCGAACGGGAAAACAAGCAGGTGAACGTAATCCAGGCCCATGGTCTCCGAAACGTACACCTGTATGAGCCGGACGTGGAATGGATTCATATTCGCGACGCCGTGGGCGACCTGGCGGACAAGTTTATCTGCCTGAACCAGGTCTATCCGGACGGGTTCCTGATTCCCAAACGCTTCATCGGGGAGAACATCATTCATCTGCCGACGATTAAAACCCATGTGTTCACCACGACGACGGGCGCCATGAAAAACGCGTTCGGCGGCCTGCTCAACGAGCGGCGCCATTGGACCCACCCGGTGATTCACGAGACCCTGGTGGACTTGCTGAGGATCCAGAAGAAAATACATAGCGGCGTGTTCGCCGTCATGGACGGCACCTTTGCCGGCGACGGCCCCGGCCCGCGCTGCATGATTCCTTACACCAAGAACGTCATCATGGCCTCGGCCGACCAGGTGGCGATTGATGCCGTGGCGGCCAAGCTGATGGGCTTCAATCCCTTGCGCGATATAAAATTCATCCGCTTAGCCCACGAACAGGGATTAGGCTGCGGCGATCCGCGCGACATTCAGATCGTCGGCGACACGGATGCGGCCGCCGAAAACTGGCATTTTATCGGCCCCTTTCGCAAGATGACCTTTGCCAGCCGCATGCAACATAAGATTTACTGGGGTCCACTGAAGAAACCCTTGGAATGGTCGTTGAAGACCGTGCTGGCCCCCTGGGCCTATATTGCCAGCGTGCTTTATCACGACTTCTTCTGGTATCCCACGCATCAAGCCCTGCTCCAAAAGGCCCTGCAGAGCGATTGGGGCCGGCTGTTCTACAACTGGGAGCAAAAGACGATTCCACCTGAGAACCTGACCGCACCCGGCTGGCCGGAGGTGGGACCAGCGCCGTCGGCCATTGACCCGCAACATAAGCAGGAAAGCAAGAACCATTACGTTCAAGCCATGAAAATACTGGCCGAGTGCATCAAGGAAGCGCCGGAGTTTGCCGCACGCCGTAGGCACGTAAAGGCGCGTGGAGCGTAAAGCGTGGAGCGTACTTTGGCCCCGCTCCTGACTGTTTACTTCGGTTATCTGTCAAAGGGTATCCGCCGTCCGTCATCTGTCGTCTGTCATCCGTATCCCGTAATCAATCATTGAGACCACTTTGCGTAAATGCTACCACATGGTTCATGGCCACAGAAATCAGACCGATCACGGATCCCCGCTGGCGAGTGCAACCGGCTCCGGCCGTTCGCCCGGAATTGCCCTTGCCCATGACCCGCAAGGAAATGGACCAGCGCGGCTGGGATGCGTGCGATATCGTCCTCATCACGGGTGATGCTTACGTGGATCACCCGTCGTTCGGCGCGGCGCTCGTCGGCCGCTGGCTGGCATATCTGGGTTACCGGGTCGGGATCATCGCCCAGCCGGATCCGCTAAACATTGCAACCTTCCGTGAACTGGGCAAACCGCGCCTGTTCTGGGGCGTCACGGCCGGGAACCTTGACAGCGAACTGGCCAACCTGACCGTCATGCGCAAACTGCGCCGGGACGACCCCTACTCGCCCGGCGGCCGGGCGGGACGTCGGCCCCGCAACGCCTCGATCGTCTACACCGCCTGCGCGCACCAGGCCTTTAAGGGTATACCCGTTGTGCTGGGCGGCGTGGAAGCCTCCCTGCGCCGGTTTGCCTATTATGATTATTGGACCGACCGGGTCCGGCGATCTTTACTCTTCGATGCCAAGGCCGATCTCATTGTATACGGCATGGCGGAGCGGGCCATGGCCGAACTGGCTTGGCACGCGCGGGAAGGGAAACCGTGGCATGGCATCCGGGGGACGTCGGAATGCCTGAACACGATTCCCGATCTTGGCGCCGTGAAAGAACTCCCTGCTTACGAAGCCGTTGCCGCCCCTACTCCCGATGGCCGCCGCGCGTTCATGGAAATGGCCCGACTGATCGAGGCCGAAACAGACCCTCAATCCGGCTGCGTTCTGGTTCAGCCGCATGGCAATCGCTGGCTTGTGGCGCATCCCCCGGCGCCGCCGCTGGCAACCGAAGAAATGGATTTAATTTATTCCCTGCCCTTTACACGCCGGCCACACCCATGTTACGCCAAAGACCGGATTCCGGCTTATGACATGATCAAGGATTCCGTAACCATCCATCGCGGCTGTTACGGCGGCTGTGCGTTTTGTGCCATCGGCATGCACCAGGGGACAACCATCAGCTCGCGCAGTCAGGAAAATGTTTTGAGTGAAATCGAGCGCATGACTCGCACCCCGGATTTCCATGGCACCTTCAGCGACCTGGGCGGGCCGACCGCCAATATGTACTCCACCGGGTGTCGGCGCGGCCGCTCCCACTGTCGCCGCCGGAGCTGCCTTTATCCTGATCTTTGTCCAAATTTGCACACCGACCCCGCCGCTTTTACGAAACTGCTTCAGGCCGCCCGGCAGGTTCCAGGCGTCAAACACGTGTTCGTGTCCAGCGGCATCCGGTACGACCTGGCCCTGGCGGATAAAAGTGAGCTATGGCTGAGGGAATTGATCGCGCACCATATCGGCGGACGACTCAAGATCGCCCCTGAGCACATAACCGAGTGTGTATTGCGCGCAATGCGCAAGCCTGCGGCATCCAGTTACTTGCGGTTCCTCCAGCGGTTCCGCGAACTGTGCCGGGATGCCGGCAAACCGCACGACATTGTGGAATATTTCATCAGCGGCCATCCCGGATGCACGTTAACCGATATGGTTGCGCTGGCGGAATATCTGCGCCAGGCCCGCATCCAGCCAAGCCAAGTCCAGGATTTTTATCCCGCGCCCCTGACCATGGCCGCCGCCATGTATTACACCGCTCTTGATCCCGAAACGTTTCAACCCATTTACGTAGCTCGCACCGACCGCGAAAAGGTCCTCCAACGCGCCTTGCTCCTGTGCCACAAGCCGGAATTTCACCGCAAAGCCCGGGAAGCCCTCCGCGCTGCCGGGCGCGCGGATTTGATCGGCTGCGGCAAACATTGCCTGGTGCCGCCGGGAAGAGAGAGTGTTTAGTGATCAGTCATCAGAAAACAGTCGGACCTGACAGAACGCACGGATTAACCGTGGCGGGAATTGGGGTCCGGCGAATTCAGCGTTCGCGACACCTGAGCGTCTTTCATCCTTGCAGGACCTGCCTCAACTTGATCAAGGCACGGCCCATGGTAGGGCCGATGCTGTTCATGGAGATCCCGGTCAGCACCGCGATTTCCTTGTATTTTTTTCCCTGCAGAAAGAACAACGCGATTAGCGTACGCTCCTTTGGGGTCAAGGTCTCGATGGCTTGATGTAATCGGGCTTCCGGCACGTCCGCAGCGGCGTACGGCACTACGCTGGGTGGCGATTCTACCGCCGGCTCGTTGCCGTCGAGGGGAACGGTCTCCAGCTTGCGCTTGCGCAACATGTCGATGGTGCGATTACGGGCCAGCACGTGGAGCGTCTGTAAGAAATACCCATGCTGGAGACACTGGCGCACGATCTTCAAGTCGTTGGCCAGAAGGTTCTGCCAGACATCGGCGACCATATCCTCCACGTCGGCGTTGCCCGGCGTAAACCCGTAACGGGCGAAGGTGCCGCGGACGATGGCCATGAGGAGCCTGGAATACGTCTCGACCAGCTCGTTCCATGCTTTTTGATCGTAGCGGAGCAGGCGCTCCAGGAGCTTGCGGGTGGCTGGGTCGTTCGTGGACGTCATGTCGTTTTCTCAAATGACGCGGCGAATATCGCCGCGTCACTTGGAAATGAATCATACCAGATCGATGCGGGGAGTCAAACGGCGGGGTGTTTTTTCCAGGCGATGAGGGGTTACCATTCAAACATGCCGAACTTGTCGGGGCGATGGAAATTGCGGGACTTGTCGTAAACCTCGAACCAGGTCTGGAGTTGCCAATCCTCAAATTGTCCGCGGAAATTGCGGCAGAAATTGACCGTCCAGCGCGTGCCCTTGGCAGGGACGCCCCCCACGCGCTCGAACGGGATCAGGATCTCGCAAACCCACTGGCCCGCTGCCTTATCGATGGACGTTTTGATGGTGGCCTGCGTATCCCACGGCCGGATTATTTTATTTTGATAGTCTTCGGTTGAAGGTAAGTAAGCCGCCCAATAAGCGCCGCGCGAATTGACGATCATCTGATTGTAATCGCGCCGGTCGTTGTTGGTATCCAGATAAATTTCGAGCGAGTCGTCCCCCACGATATTGGCTCTACTGTTGTAAGGTACATTGCGGGTGACTTTGGTAATGATCTTGTCCGTGTCCGGGTCGGAACAGATGAATGAGATATACAGGCAGGGCTTGCCGCCGGCTTCGGCGCGGCCGATGTAACAATAGGTGGCCGGGTTGGCCTCGGGTGGCGGATGCCCCGGAGCATGGACGCGGAAGCGGCCGCTTTTCCAGCTCTTGGCGATTTCGCCCTCGGTGACTTTGCCGTCGATCTGGTAGTCGCCGGGTTTGACCGCTTCCATCGGCACCAAAGATTCACGCATGCGGGCCACCGGCACCTGGAAGCCGCTGGCGGTTTCAAACCGGACGGGGCTGGGCTTGAAGACCGCCAGGGCTTCCAATCGCTGGGCTTTGTTGCGATCCAGAACACGCGAGTCGGGAATCTGAATTCCATTGCCGGTAGTGGCCGATACTGCCGAGGCTTTGAGGGCGGCGGGAACGGCTGATTGGATCGTGACCGGTCGCAACTCAGCGGCGGCCATGCCGGCGGCTTCCCTGAGCGTCAGCCGGCGGGCCGGGGCAGTGGCGGCCAGGCGGATCGGGTCGCGGTTGACCATGCCCGGCTCGCGTTCGATGCCCTTCAATTCAGCCGGGGCCAGGGCGGCGATGGCAGCGGACGCCTTGGCGAGTTGCGGCGCGGGCGGCGGCGGGGCCGGCAGGGCGTCCACGGTTTTCACCTCCGCGTTGGCATCGGCAACCACGGGCGCCGGCTTGCTGGACATGGCGGTTTCGGGTGTCGCGGGCGCGTTGAAGGTTTGGCGTTGAACGTCCTTGAGCGAACGGACGGCGTCCGGCGCCGGCACTTTAATCCGGTCGGCC
>JAHIMN010000028.1 GCA_018896395.1 Verrucomicrobiota bacterium
GTTCCCGGGGCATCGAGAATTTCCACGGGTTCTCCGTGAAGATTCATCCGCCCCTTCAAGTAGTCCACCGTCGTGCCGGGATAGTTCGAGGCGATTACGTCCACGCCCGTCATCCGGGAAAACAGCACGCTCTTGCCGACATTGGGATCGCCGAAAAGGAGAATGGTTTTCATGGCGCCCGCGCTACAACAATTTTCTGGGCCATCCCCCTTCCGATGGTGATATGGCGCCGCTCCACTTCCACAACCAAGGGGCCGGCAAAGTGGTGCTTGGCGACCACGCGCAGCAACTTGCCCTCCTTCAACCCCATGCTGCGCAGCCGGTGTTGAAAAGCAGAGCCTCCGTGCAAGGCCGCGACCGTTGCCTTTTCGCCCTGTTTCAGCAGTGCAAGCGTTGTTTCATTCATAGAACAGTAAAGATAATTACTTCACGACTGGCTTGTTTGCATACCTGCCGGGTTGAAACCATTCAATGCACAAGCGTGACATTGATCGGCGTGGCATTCTGGAGATTATCCGAAACTGGACAGCGTTTTTCGATCTCGTTCAAAAGTTTCTGCTGTTCCTCCTGCCCTAGATCGGTGTCAATCTTCACGCGCGCCGTGATGGCGCTTAAGCCGACGCGTTGGCCCGAAGGTCTGCCGAGCAAGCCGTCCGTATCCAACTCGCCTTCCAGCAAGATCTCAAAGCCACGAACATTCAGATGGCGCTGCATGGCCACGAGCCGGCCAATAGACGCGATGCATCCGCCCAGCGCCATGAGTTGAACATCGAGGGGCGTGGGCCCCTCATCCGTGCCGCCGGCATTTGCCGGCTGGTCAATGATGACCAGATGCTTGCCCGCCCTGCATTCCATTTTGAATTTGGGTCCTTGGATGACTTCTATTTGAACTTTTTTTGCTGGCATATTCGCACTCCTTATTTATTTGGTTGTTGTCTTCTTCTCACCGCCTTGAACGGGCGCATTCACACGGTGAGCGACCATCGCGGCTGGCTCAAACCCGGCAGAGCGCCGAGCCTGATTCCGCCGATGAGTATAGCGTCAGGGTTGCGCATAGCGAGAACTTTTGGGTTGCCAGGCGGGGCCGCTGGCATTCGGGCCAATTCTTGATAATTTTTTTGATGATAACATCATTCGCATAAAGGCGCAGTGTTTGTTACTCTCAGGGGCGTAATTCCTCAGTCTTGTGGGTAGGTTGCGAACTTCTATGCTGTCATTCCCGCGAAAGCGGGAATCCAGCATTGATTTTTCTGGATTCCCGATCAAGTCGGGAATGACAATTAGCCCTCAAGACTGAGGACATACCTCAGGGCATCGGTTTCGCCTCGTAGCGGTCAACGACTTTTATGAATATATTGTTGCCATTCCGATGTTTGCCGGCAATAGTTGCGGCTGGCCTGTTATCCTTGACAGGTGGCGCAAGCGCAGCTGGGCTGAGAATCGTCACCTCGTTTTACCCCATCTATCTGGCAACGCTCAATGTGGCCGGGGATATCCCGGGGGTTGAAGTCATAAACATGACCCGGCCTTTTACAGGATGTCTGCATGATTACCAGATGACGCCGGGGGATCTCGTCACCCTGGAGAAGGCTGACATTTTCGTCGTCAACGGGGCGGGGATGGAGACCTTTCTGGATAAGGCCATCGGGCAAGTTCCGCGGCTCAAGCTTATCCAGGCCAGCGATGGAATTCCCTTGCTGGCCACCGCTGGCGTTGTCAATCCGCACGTGTGGGTCAGCGTGACAGCGCACATGCAACAGGTTGAGAACATCGCCGCGGGCCTGGAGCAACTCGATCCGGATCACGCGGCCTTGTATCGGAAGAATGCTTTCGCTTATCTCGCCAAACTGGACGCGCTCCGCGCGACCATGCGCGCGGGACTGCAGAATGTCAAGACCCGCGATATCATCACCTTTCACGAAGCCTTTCCATATTTCGCCCGGGAATTCGGATTAACCGTGGTAGCCGTGATCGAGCGCGAGCCCGGCTCGGAACCGAACGCCCGCGAACTGGCTCAAGCCATAACCCTCGTGAAGAAGATTGGCATCAAAGCCATCTTTGCCGAGCCCCAGTACTCGGCTAAAGCGGCGGACGCAATTGCCCGTGAAACGGGCGCGACTGTGTACCGCCTCGATCCCGTGGTCACAGGCCCGATGACACCGGATGCATACCTCATCATCATGCAGGCCAACCTGCAGACACTGGAACAGGCGCTGGGACGACAGACGACAGACGCCGGACACCAGACGACGGAATGCGAAGCAAACATCGAACACCCAACGCCGAATTACGGAATTAGTACCTCAACCATCAGGAACCGCCACAAAAAACAAGAAAAGATTAGCCACGGATTGAACACAGATTAAACACGAATATATAACTTTTTAATGATAATGGGATTAAGAATATAAAATCAGTGTTCAATCCGTGTTTCATCTGTGGCTAAATTTTGGGTTGCGGGCTTTGCCCGCCTTAGAATAAAGAAGGACCATTACATTCTGCGCGAGCAGTCTTGGGCATTAAAAAATGTTTGAAAAGCGGAGCTTTATCCCCCATTCTATACGCCATCATGATATCAACGCTCCAACAACAGGCAACCGTATCGGGACCCTCCTGCGGCGGGTGTTGCACGCGGCTAATTAATTTCGGTGTGACCCTAAACAGGATCTCCATCCTGGAAGCCATCAACCTGCACGTCCATTGCGGCGAACTGACCGTGCTCCTTGGCCCAAACGGTGCCGGTAAAACCACGCTGTTCCGGGCCATGCTGGGCGAGTTACCCTATACCGGATCGCTCCATTTCGTCCACGCGGAAAGCGAAGAGCGCTTTATCCATCCGCGGATCGGGTATGTGCCCCAGAAGCTCGATATTGACACCCTGGCGCCGGTCACCGTACTGGATCTGTTTGCCGGCGCCCTGGCGCATCGCCCGGTCTGGCTGGGCCATTCCGCCGCAATCCGCGCGAAAGCTTTTACCATGCTCGCCGTGGTCAACGCCCAAACCCTGCTCGACCAGCGTTTAGGCCAACTCTCCTGCGGCCAGCTTCAGCGGGTTCTACTGGCCCTGGCCTTGACGCCGGTTCCCGACCTTCTGCTTCTGGACGAGCCGGTATCAGGCGTGGATCCTGCGGGCATTGACCTTTTTTATCGCATGGTTTCAGAATTGCGCCGGACCTTCGATCTTTCGATCCTGCTTGTTTCACACGATATCCCAACGGCGGCCCGTTTTGCCGACCGCATGATTTTTTTGAACCGCACCATTCTTTGCGACGGCTCGCCGCGCGAAGTGCTCGCGGGCCCGTGCATTCGACAAACTTTTGGAATTGACCTGGCCGCGGCGGGAATTCAGCAACTGGAAAACCGGTCCGATCAACCGGTTCAACACCATCCATGACATTCTGGTATTACATCGCCGGGCAGTTGCCGTTTGAGTGGGCGCAATTCACGTTCATGCAGAACGCCCTGCTGGCCGTGCTCCTGTTCGCGCCGCTCTTCGCGCTGATCGGGTGCCTGGTCATCAGCAACCAGATGGCGTTTTTTTCCGACGCCATCGGACATGCGGCCCTGACGGGCATCGCCATCGGCGCTCTGGCGGGGCTGGCCGATCCGCTCTGGGCCATGCTGGCCTTTGCCACGGTACTGGCCATCCTCGTCACCGTCCTGCGCCGCTACAGTTCGGCTTCAACCGACACGATCATCGGGCTCATGATGGCCTTTGCCGTGGCGCTGGGCGTGGTCCTGCTGTCGCGGGGCGGAGGATTTGCGCGTTATTCCCGTTACCTGATCGGCGATCTGCTGACAATCACCCCGTTTGAGATCCTACGGCTCGTGCTTTTGCTGGCAATCGTAGCCGGCGTGTGGCTGGCGTTTTTCAACCCGTTGTTTTTTGTCTGCCTGAATCGTTCGCTGGCCAAGGCGCGCGGGTTTCCCGTCTGGCGATTGGAAACGTTTTTTGCCGTGATCGTCGCCCTGGTGGTGACCGTCACCATTCCCTGGGTCGGCCTGCTGGTCATCAACGCCTTGCTGATCGTGCCGGCCGCCGCCTCGCGCAACATGGCGCGCACGATGGCCGCTTACGTGCTGGGCGCCGTGGTCATTAGCGCGCTGGCCGGCGTCCTGGGGCTGATCACTTCGTTCTACTGGGGCACGGCCACCGGCGCCACCATCGTCCTGTGGGCCATGTTGTTTTTCATCCTGTCACTGGCGTTCCGCCGGCGGTAACACCGAATAGGCACGCTATCGTTTCCGTTTCCTCGCCGCCGGCGCATTGAGCGCATTCATAAACTGACGGGGCGAGCGGCCTTCCACGCGCTTGAACATCTTGGACAGATGATAGACATCGCTGAAGCCGAGCGTTGCGGCAATCGTTTTGAGGCGCTGGCCTTTCATCAAGAGATTCCGGGCCTGCTGAATGCGCAGGCGAATGAGCGTGGCGATCGGCGCCTCGCCCGTTTCGGCACGATAGCGGTGCGAGAGCGTCGAGACGCTGACGTGCAGATGCTGCGCAATTGTCCCCAGCGAAAGGCGTTGTGCCATATTCTCGCGCAGGAAGGCCATGACCGCCGTGGCCAGTGTCGGCGTCTCCGGCGAAAAAGTTGCCGGGATCCGGTACGTATCAACCTCGATCGGCACACTATGCCGCAGTAAATCCAGAGCCTCACACAAAAATCCCATCGCCTTCCAGAAGCCGGCTTCCCCTTCGCACTGGCCGCTTTCCGCCGCCTGCTCAATCAGACGCCCCAAACGTCCCTCGGGATCTACAAACCGCGCATAGCCGGCTGCGCGCCTCACCAGCGTATCCAGACCCGCGCCCGGTCCACCACGGAACATCAGCCAGGCATTGCGAATGGGCCGCTTGACCCGGTCCATATCCTCCCAGTAGGGCGTACGCGGCGGATAGAGCAGGGCTTCGCCAGACGCATGGCGAAGCCAGGGAGCCGTCCGCCGTCCCACCTTGAACAGTCCCAAGTCCGACAGACTGTAATCAAGCACCCAGTATGGATTGCAGTGCCGGGCACCCCGGCTCGCAGGCGGCGCCGTCAAGACCGCACGAGTCGCATTGACCAGTACGGGTATCTCCGCCCGCACTGTCAGCCAAGTCCAGCCATAACCCTTCGCGTTCGCTACTATTTTCTGTTTGGCCATTGCAAGATAATACAAATAATATGCCAGCCTGTCTATTGTCTTTTTACCCCGGCAACCTAGAGTAGTAGAAATTGGAAATTGGAAATCGAAAATGAGGAAGACACACCATGGGCAAGCAACTGGCTATCGAGGGCGGCGCCAAGGCCGTCAAACAAACGGGACCCTACCCCACCAAGATTCACGTGGACGAACTGCTGGAACTGCTTGATCTCTGGGAGTTCCCGGCGGCTACACGCAAGACACTGGCGACGGCCATTCGCAAGTCGGCCAAAGCGATCAAAGGGCCGCATCTCTTCCGCTATTACAATCCGCGCCCGAGCAAGGTGGAGGCGGCCGAAAAGGCGTTTTCCAATTTCATCGGGGTACCCTACTGCCTGGCCGTCAATTCCTGCACCTCGGCGCTGATTGCCGCCATGCGGGCGTTAGGTATTGGCATGGGCGACGAAGTCATCGTGCCGGCTTACACTTTTTTTGCCACGGCCGCCACGGTGGGCGCCTGCAACGCCATCCCCGTAATTGCCGACGTGGACGACACCCTGACCCTCGACCCCAAAGATGTCGCGCGGCGGATCACGCCGCGTACGAAGGCCATTATCGTCGTGCATATGCTTGGACTTCCGGCCCAGATGGCAGAGCTGAAAGCGCTGGCCGACAAGCATAAAATCGCGCTGATTGAAGACGTGGCCCAGGCGGCGGGCGGCTCCTATCGCGGGAAAATGCTGGGCAGTATCGGGACGATCGGCTGTTTCAGCTTTGACTATTACAAGATTTTGAACAGTGGCGAAGGCGGCTTTGTCACTACCCATGACGAATGGCTGCATACCCGCGCGCAGTCCTGGCATGACTGCGCCGCCTGCTGGCGACCGAACCGGTTCGCCTCGGAACGGCGCGAGGGCGAGCTCTTCTGCGGCGAAAACTACCGCATGAGCGAACTGCAGGGGGCGGTGGCCCTGGCGCAAATCCGCAAGGCCAACATGATCGTCAGGGGCTATCGCACGGCGTTCCGGCGAATCATGAACGCCTTGGATCTGCCCTCGGGTGTCAAGTTCCAGCGCCTGGCCGATCCTGACGGCGTTGTCGGTACGACCCTGGTGATCTTCATGCCCAACGTGGAAAAAACCAAATGGGCCACGAAGGCCATGCAGGCCGAAGGCGTACCGGCCGGCGGCATTTACGACGCCAAGATCAAAAATTGGCACATTTACTCGTACTGGGACCATATCATGGAACAAAAGGCGGTCGCCCCGGACGGCCTGCCGTGGAGTGGTGTAAAGAAGTCGGAACTGCCCGCGTACGCGCCGGATATGTGTCCGCGCACGCTTGATTATCTCGGCCGTTCGGTCATCATTGGGATTAATTCCAACTACACCGCCGCGGACTGCCGCTCCATCGCCGAGGGCATCAATAAGGTGCTGGCAAAAGTGTGATGGAAAAATCTGGAAGCAAACATCGAACATCCAACATCAAGCATAGCCACGCCAACTAAATTCCAAATTCCAAGTTCCAAATTACAAGGAAATAAAGCCAATCAGGGCAAAGGCGAAAAAACGAAAAGAAAACCAGGATTTTTTTGTTTTTATATTGGAATTTGACGATTCCTTGGAATTTGGATTTTGGAACTTGGAATTTTTGGGTTGCGGGCATAGCACGCATTAGGAGGATTCCCATGAACTATGGTGTTTGCTTAGAAATGGTTTTCACGGATCGCCCGTTCCTCGACCGCATTCAATTAGTGGCGGATGCCGGTTATCGGTTCGCCGAAATGTGGATGGGTGATCTCGCGACGACAAAGAGTGTCGGGGATGCCAGGAAATCCAAGCAAGCGGCCCAAATTCGCGCGGCCGCCGAAAAAGCGGGTGTTACCATGACCAACGTTGTGATCGGGTCCCCGGACGGCAGGCTGGGCGGCGGGCTGACCGATGCCGCCCGCCGGCCGGAATGGTTACAGCACACGGATGCCACGCTGGCTTATTGTCGCGAGGCCAATATCGGCGCGGCAATCGTCTGCACCGGCAACCTGGTTAAAGAACTTTCCCGCGCGCAGATGCGGCAGAACGTCCTGGATGGCCTGCAAGCCACTGCCGAGCGGGCGGAAAAGGCCGGCATTACGCTGTTGCTGGAAGTGCTGAACGACAAGGTCGATCACGCCGGCTATTTCCTGACCAGCTCGGATGAAGGCGCCGCGCTCTGCCGCGAGGTCAATTCACCCCGGATGAAACTGCTCTTCGACTGTTATCACATGCAGATCATGGAAGGCGATCTTACCGGCCACATCCGCAAGAACCTGGACGTGATCGGCCATATTCATTCGGCCGGCCATCCGGGACGGCACGAGCTCTGGCTGGGGGAAACGAACTATCCGTTCCTGGTCCGCCAGCTTGAAGCCATGGGCTATCAAGGTATTTTTGCTCTGGAATACGCGCCGACCCTGGAGCCATCCGAAAGCCTGCGCAAAACGCTTGCGTACCTGA
>JAHIMN010000243.1 GCA_018896395.1 Verrucomicrobiota bacterium
GGACAGTACCAGGCTGCCGCTGAAAAATTTACCGAGCTGACGACGCGTCAGCCGACTGATCCCACAGCCGCGTTTTACAATTTGGGTTGTGCCACCTTCCAACTGGCTGAACAGGCCAAATCCGCCGGTACCAACGTGCCACCTGGAGGCGACATCTCGCCTGGAGGCGGCATCCCGCCCGATGCAAGACCGGCTTTGTTGGAGCGTTCCGGACTGGCATTCCAGCGAGCATTGCGCTATCGGAACGATGATGAGGCGGCAAGAGCGAACATAGGGGTTGTTACAAATCTCCTGCCTGAAGCCCGTGAACAAGCCAAGCTCAAGGTACTACTGGCCCGCTACCAGGGCATTCCACCGCCGCAAATGGCCGATACGTTGCTCGAAAACCAACGCAAGATCAGCACGGATCTGCCCAGCGCTCTGACCAATGCCACACCCTCCCGGATCGACCAGATGGAAGCCCTAAGTGCGCAGCAGCGCGATAACACGGATTTGTTGATTCCGCTGAAAATCTCCATGGCTTCGGCACTGGCCCAAATGGCCGCTTCCTCCACCTCCGGAGCGCCCCAGGCGGCCCAGGTGGAACAGCATATCGAGGCCGTACGCAACACCATGCAACAGGCGACGGAATCCCTGCGCAACCTGGAAAATGAAGCCTATCGCTCGGTCATGAAAGCCGAATCCGGCGTTTATAACCTGTGGAAAGGCATGGCTCAATTTCCCCAGCTTCTCCGCGAGGATTTGTTCCGCCAGACCAACACGATCAACCTGACGACCTCCGTCCTGAAGCGTACCGCCAAGGTGGAGGCGGCATCCCGCCTGGAATTGCCGGTCATCCGCTACCAGCAGAACGAAGCCCAGGAGTTGACCCGCTTGTTCGTGGAGCGTTTTTCGCAGGCTGTGCCTCCGGGCGGGACTCCGCCTTCGGGCGGGACACCGGTCTCGACATCTGGTGCGGCCACTGCCGCTGGTGCGGCCACTGCCGCTGGTGCGGCCACTGCCGCTGGTGCGGCCACTGCCGCTGGTGCGGCCACTGCCGCTGGTGCGGCCACGGCCGCTGGGGCGGCCAATGCCGCAACCTTGCCAACCAACCGGATTACGGGAGTTACGGCGACCAACGCGCCGGAAGAGAAACAGGAGATTACCGCGGAAACGCGCACAAATATTCTCGCCCTGGCTCAGCAGGCGCGGACCCTGCAAGACCTGGCGCTCGGGCAGATCGAATCCACCAATCTCACCGCTGCCCTGCCCAACCAGCGTCAAGCCTACAATCTCCTGAAAGAAATTGAAAAGCTCCTGCCTAAAAACAAGGACCAGAACCAGCAACAGGATCAGCAAAAGCAGGATCAGCAAAAGCAGGATCAGCAGAAACAAGATCAACCAAAGCAGGATCAACAGAAACAAGATCAACCAAAGCAGGAACAACCGCCGCAACCCAAACAACCAGAGCAACAACCGCAACAGCAACCAGAGGCAGACCAGAAACCGGAGCAAAAGGATAAAGATAAGGAAATGACCCCCGCACAGGCCAAAGCGCTGTTGGAAAAAGCCCTGCAACGGGAAAAGGACCACCGCGAGGATCGTGAACGGGACACCTATATTCCACCCTCCCCGGTGGAAAAGGACTGGTAGCGGGGAATTTTCCGGAAAACATCGAACACCGAACATCGAACGCCCAACGCCGAAGTATAAGACAGACGACAGACGCCGGAGGACAGACGCCGGAAAAGAAACCGGAACACTGCCCACGAAACACGCGAAAGGACGCGAATAAAAAAAAGATTTTCCTTTTAATATTAGCGTTCCTTTCGCGTGTTTAGCGGGCAAATTCTTTGGGTTGCGGGCAAGTCCTGCTATAGGCAAATTATAATGAGAAAGAACCCAAGGATATTGATATGGGTGTCACTCTGGCTGACCGTGGCCCTGCCGCTCGCGGCCGAAGACATTTCCGTCAAGGTCGAGGCCAACCGCAACCAGCTTTACCTGGGCGAATCGTTTATTCTGCAAGTCAACGTCTCCGGGGCCGGCGAAGCCGAGCCCGATCTCTCCCAGATCAAGAACAGCAAGGTCCGCAGTCTGGGCAAGCAAAACATCAGCAAATTCAGCATCAGTTTTGTGAACGGCCAGATGACCCGGCAGGGTTTTTCGGGCCTGATCATCAGTTATGAAATTACACCCCTGGCCGCCGGCCTCTTCCGGGCCGGGCCGGTTGTCGTAACCGTCAACGGCCGGAGCTTGACGGCCGAAGGCCCTACCCTTACCGTCACCGATATTGAAAAGCAGGACCTGGTCAAGCTGGCCATAACATCCTCCAGCGAAACGGTGCTGATTGATGAGCCGTTTGACATTACGCTCACGGTGCTGATCAAGCGCCTGTCGGGCAGGTTCGCCGAAGCCGAACCGCTCTTCCCCGATAATGCCCCCGTCCTGACCATCCCGTGGCTGTCCGCGGAAGGCATACCCGGCTTGAAGGGGCCCGATATCAACCAGCTCCTGAATAAATTGCTGATCCAGAACAACCGCCCCGGGTTTGCCATCAACGATTATACGCGCCAGCCGGATCTGTTCGACTTCAGCAGTTTTATGTCCGGCGGAAAACGGCGTGCGTCGTTTGCGCTCTCCCACCGGCTGATCCGTCTCGCCGGGGCAAAGCTCTCTGGCGGAGCCTGGCAGAACGGCAAGGATTACGTGGAATATTCCCTCACGCTCACCTACTCGCCCATAGATGAGGGCAACTATGTGTTCGGGCCGATGGTGTTCAAAGGATCCGTGCCGGTCGAGACGGACGACATGGGCAAGGCCCATGGTATGGCTATCTTTGCGGTTGGTCCCGCCTGCACGGTCCGCGTCATCCCGCCGCCCGAGCTGGATCGGCCCGCGTGCTTTAGCGGGGCCATTGGCAGTAACCTGGCGGTCAAGGCCAGCCTGGATGTGATCACCTGCTCCGTGGGCGATCCGCTGAAACTGACCCTGGAACTAACCGGGCGCGTGCGCTTCGA
Source organism: Verrucomicrobiota bacterium (assembly GCA_018896395.1). Lineage (GTDB taxonomy): Bacteria > Verrucomicrobiota > Kiritimatiellia > JAAZAB01 > JAAZAB01 > VSJD01. Next base: position 3,000 of record JAHIMN010000243.1, read on the forward strand.
CAAAATGTTGCCGCCGAAGTTAGCTCTCCAAACCAACCTGCTGGCGCATTTCACCATCTATGACAACACCGTGCAAACGGTCAAACAGGACGGCAGTTGCCGGTATATCTACACCCTGCGGCCAAAACATGCCGGGGCATTCCAAGTGCCGCCGATTGAAGTGGCCTATTATGATGTCATAAGCCGCGGGTATAAAACCATCGCAACACAAATGATCCCGCTGGCGGTTAAACGGGGATCCGAAGTCACGGCTTCCCAGATTGTGGGTAATACCAACCGCTTGCAGGCCGCGACCAGGAAGGACGATGACCGGACCCAACCGATAGCCTCCGCCCGCGCGGATGCGGCGGGCGCGTACTCCGCGTCCCTGCTGGGGCATCCGGCCTGGCTGGCTGTGGCCGGCGCCGGCCCCGGTCTATTCCTCATCGGCCTGATGATCCGTTTCTATCGGGAGCACAACGAACAGCACCGGGCCGCCCTGCGGCGGCAACAGGCCATGCCACACGCGTTGCGGCGCCTGAACAAGGCGATTAAGTTAGGCGCTGCGGCAACGGCCGCATCGGCGGATTTATCCCGCTCCGAGCGGGATTCGTCCGCCGCCGATGAGCTGTGCGCCGCCATACGTCATTACATCGCCGAGCGCCTGGGCGTTCCAGCGGCGGGCATCACGCCGGAGGATGCCCGTCACCTGCTGGCGACAGCCGGAGCGGCCGTTGCCGCCGGCGCGGCCGTTGCCGCCGGCGCGCCCAATGATCCGGCCGAGGAACTCAATCGTCTCTTTGAATATTATTTTAATGCCGGCTTTTCGACCCGGACTGAACTGAAGGACCTCAGCGCCGATTGCCGCAAGCTCAAAAAGCTGATCCAGGAAATCGAACAGGGATTGCGCGCGCGCGGGAAAAGGAGCAAACACGGGCACGGTTCAACGGTTCACGGTTAGTGGCGCGCGGCGCGCCACGCGCCATTCACGGTTGGGAAATTCGATAGAAAAATCAGCTCGCCTGGGCGACTTGTCCGCCATAGTCCCGACCTCGCGGAGAGTCGGGACGACGGAGGAAGCGCTTCCCCCTTCGCGAGGCCGCTTCGGCAGGACACGCCAGCGGAGCCTGGCAACCGTTGAACAGTGAACCGCTGAACCTTGAACCATGCCAATTAATGAATGTTTATTACCGTGGACTTTCGCACTTTCTACGGTCTTTTTGCATGACCGTGAAGTGAATAATGTCACGGCTATGCGGCGGTTGCAAGAA
>JAHIMN010000244.1 GCA_018896395.1 Verrucomicrobiota bacterium
AAAAAAGATTTTCTAACGCAGAGGAATGGCCAATCGGCGCAGTGAGCATGTGCTGGGGCGGTAACAGAGTCACCCAATATGTTTGCATCGTTATGTTTGGAATATGCTGCCGCCTTTTGCCGGGGCTATGGCTTGACACGTTCGCGGCAGGTTCACCGACGATTGACGCTTCCCGTCAGAGGTGGCATAACGTTGCCTCGGTTGCAGACCAGGACCAGGGCGTGCGAAGCGAGTGGATTATGACGGCTAAAACGAACGATCACCGGCCGGGGTCAACAGCGCAGGCGGTTGCATGCGAGAATGGCAAGCGATGTATTGTTGCAACGGTGCTTTGAGCAATTGGTTGCGAAGCTGAATGTTTAATATTTAAGTCAGGTTTATGACCCCGAACAGGCACCCTGACGAAACACGAAAGCGCTTGATACCCAGGCTTCATTCGTGGTATAAATAACCCATAAATGGGGAAGCTATCTCAGAAGGTTGCCATGAAAGTCACTATATGGATCGCGATGCTGGTGATCGGTTACCTGCCCGTCTCGACCTTCGGCGGTCCCGACCTCTCGGAGAGTCGGGACGTGGCAGGGGTCATCAATATTACCACGCCTGAACCGGCAGTTACGGCTGTGACCAACGCGGAAGTTGCGGCGCCCGCGCCGTCCGAAGTCAACGCGCCCATCGCCAACGACGGCTCCACCACGTTGCACGAGGCGGCCCAGTTCAACCGGCTGGACGAAGTCAAGCTCCTGCTGGAAAAGGGCGCCGCCATCAACGCCGCCAACAACGTCGGCATTACACCCTTGCACTTGGCCGCACTGGCCGGGCACACCGATATGGTTGCTTTGCTCCTGGCCCACAATGCCGATGTCAAGGCCAAGGATGTCTTCGGTCTGACGCCCCTGCACTGCGCCGCGCAATATGGGCACGCAAAAACCATGAACTTGTTGCTCGATAAGAGCGCCGAGATCGAATCCAAAACCTATACCCAGGGGCTGACACCCTTGCATTGGGCGGCCTTTTGGGGCCATATCGAAGGTGTTACATGCCTGCTGAGTTCCGGTGCCAACATTAACGCATGCGACAATAGCGGCAACACGCCCTTGACTTGGGCTGAGGCCTACGGACAACACGACATGGCCCGCCTCCTGGCCCGTAAAGGCGGCAAGCGCCATACTCACGAAAAGCTCTACGGGCTGAATGCCTCGTGGCATATAGATTGAGCCTTGTTCCACTCCCACACCACGCGTCGCTCCCAGGCTTGCCGATTACCCCACCCCACTTTATTTTTTTGTTTGACATGGTGGTATTTGGGACGTAGATTAATACGAAAGGAACAATAGTGTTACAATGATTACCCGTTTTTCCACCGCCCTGGAACCAGATTTGCTGGCCGCCTTCGACTTGTTTCTTACGCGGCATGGCTACCAGAACCGTTCGGAAGCCGTGCGCGACCTGATCCGCAAAAACTTGGTGGACGAACAATGGCGTAGCGCGCGAGGCAGTGTGGTTGGCGTGATTTCCCTGGCCTATGCGCATCAACAGCATAAATTGCAGGATCATTTGACCGATCTGCAGCATGAAGACCACGACCTGATCCTCAGCACCACCCACATCCACCTGGACCACGATAACTGTCTGGAGGTCATCATGGTCCGCGGACCAGCGTCCCGGGTCAAGACCTTGGCCGATCGCCTGATCGCCCTGCGGGGCGTCAAGCATGGCGGTCTGACAATCACCGCCTCCGGTCAAGTATCGAAATAATGCGCGATTCGGTTGACCGTATTTTTTTAGTCTATCGGTAACACTAATTTGTATATCGTATTATGGCGCCGACCAGGGCGGCCGGATGCCATATTGCCAAAACAATGGTTGCCGCCTCAACAACAGGAAAGGAGTTCGGAAAATGCAAGCAAGAAACCAGTGGGCACTGATCTGCGTGGGCACGATGCTCTTCGGCGGCGCTGTCGGGGCACAGGTGTCAAGCAACGTCACGGCGGTGCAGGCATCAAACAGCAATGTAACGGAAATCTTGGTTACGGCTTCGCCGATCACGGCCTATGAAACCGTCCGAGAAGACGGCGGCAGTGTGTCGGTTGTGGGCCGCAAGCAGATCGAGCGATTGGATGCGCGCGAGCTATCCACGGCACTGCGCAGTGTGCCGGGTGTGACGATATCGCGATTAGATCCGCTGGGCGCCTATGGCGGTGCGGAAGGCGGGTCTATTTATATCCGGGGCGAGGGCGCCGGACGGCCCGGCAGTGAAATCAAGATTTATTCGGATGGTATTCCGCGTGAGTCGGGCGCTTGGGCCCATCCTTTGTTGGACATGACGCCGGTGGATTTCGCGGATTCCATTTCCGTGTCCAAAGGGCCTCAGCCGCAAGCCTATGCCGGCACGTTTGGCGCGGTGGATATCCAATCACTGAGGCGGAAAACGCCG
>JAHIMN010000245.1 GCA_018896395.1 Verrucomicrobiota bacterium
GAAATATCGCCGGCGCACAGTAAAGGCCGCATTGAGCACAGAGAGCAGTTCCTCCGCCGGTGATGCCAGCACGGCCAGCGCCTCCGCGCGCGTAGCGCTCCCGCCCGCCAGCACTTTTGCGGCCAATGTTTTCCAGTTCATATCTATCCCTTTCAGCCCCCAGTGCGACGCATCTCCTGCCGCGCTTGATAAAGCCGCTCCGTAAAGCCGCCTTCCTGCAGGAAACTCTGCTCCAGTTTCTCCAACTGCCGCTTGAGCAAATAGGTGGCCTGATTGATCAGGCAAATCAGCGTGTTGGCCGCCGCTTCCGGGGTAGCGCTGGCCACACCATAGGGGTCGGAAATGTCCGACTTGTCCGACTTGTCCGACCTGTCAGACCTGTCAGACCGAAACCTGTTCCGCACAGCCAGCGCTTCGGGCGCGTCTTTATCCCAACGGCGCAAGCCGCGCTGGCGCAGGAAATCCTCATAGTCCAAAAGAAGCTCTTCCAAGCTGGCCTTGGCAACGTTCGTGAGCTTTAGTTCCGTCTTCTTCGAGGTCGCGGATGCCATACTGCCCTCGGCGATGTTTTGCCGGCCGCTCCGCGCGGCTTGCACCATCTGATCGTGCGTGCGCGAGCGCTTATCAACAAAGCGGTCGCAGAACACGACTGTCCCGTCATAGACCAGTTCCGCAACCTGAAATGACCTAAGTTTGCGATATCCGCCATGCGGGGGAATCACGCGCGGGCTATTTTTGTCTGTCTGGCCGGTCTCTTCCGAAGCTTTGTTTTCTATACTCATATTGAACGATCTATTATTTTGTCGTTTGTGTCGGAACTGGTTGCTTGCCGATCTGGCTAATGAGTCTCTTAAGCGCAGGCATGGCAATAAAGTAAAACACGAGGCCAACAAAAATGGCCGCAAGAAATCCATATCCTGCTTTTTTCAATTCTTTGCCCAAAGCTTGTGTAAAACTTGTTGATTCTTTGCGTCGCATGTTGTGCTGTTACCTCAGAAATAGTTTAGCCTGAAGGGTAAGTTTCACTTCATTCCTCAGCCCCTGTGAATGAATATTTACTATTTAAGGGCTGTCCCTGGAATTTTCCTGGAATTTTGCCGGACGCGTCTATGCAGGGCACATTGTCCATCCGCCCCATCTTCCTGCAGAAGGCGATTTTGTCCCCGCTGATGGCGACCATTCCCGGGGAAATAATCCGTTCCGGCGTATAGACATCCCCGCCGGCAATAATCAAATCAATCTTCACGGCAAATACTCCATGGCGGCAACCCGGCGCGCTTCACCCTACGCGTTTATGACATCTTTTTTTGCAGGTAGTCGGCCAGCACGCCCGCCCAGAGACGGTTGCCCGCGGGACTGGGATGCAGGCCGTCTGCAACCAGAGGGTTGCGGCCGGCGCGCCACTGCGGATGATCTTGAAATATCTGGAACAGATTGATGAAGCCGACGCGCTCGGCTTGCGCCACCCGTTCCATTTCATAAACCAATTCCGCCACTCTGCAGTTCACGCCTCGTTGTTTGTATACGGGGCGTTGAAAATAGTTCGTGTAATAAAGCCACGTCATTGGGTTGGGCGCAACCAGGATGGGAACGACTCCTTTCGCTTTGGCCAGGCGGACCATCTCGCCCAGTTTCTCGCGGTAAAGGCGCGCGGCGATCACAGGCTTCTGGGCATTGGTAATCCAGGCATCGTTCAGCCCAAAGCAAATTAAAACGAAGTCAGGCTTGCGCGCCAGCACGTCGGCATGGAATCGCGCCGCGGCGTTCACCGTGCGGTCGCACGGAATGCCCGAATTGCGAACGTAAACGGGATACCCCGCCTTCCGCAACCGCTGTTCCAGTATCCGGCGCCAGGTGAAAGCGTGACTGGTCACGCCCGGCGCCCCGAGGCTGTTGGTAACCGAATCGCCGTGGGCGACGATGGTGATCAGTTTTTCCGGACGCGCGCCGGCAGTGCGTTGCTTGAGCACGGGCGGCAGGAAACGCGCAAGTTTCTCCGCAGCAAATCGCGAACCGGCGCGATTCGGGCAACAGCCGCTGAAAAGCATTTCCTCCCAGAGCGGCTGTTGCGGAAACAGGGCGAATAAATCCAGCAGGGGAATCTTCCGGCGCACAGCGATAGCCCGAATCGCCTGCGCATACCGCGCCAACGAACCATTGGCCCCGTACTGATAGGCCGCGCGCATCATGTATTCGGGAAACGATACGGTCAATGGCGGCGGCGTTAGAAGCACCGGACGCGCGCCCGAGCGCCTGATCCGCGTGATGATGCCTTCCAGGTCGCGCCGAAACCGATTCAACGGTGTGACGGGAGTTTCGGCGTCGGTGAGCAACGCATCCGTCTGCCCGAAATGGAGCAATACCACGTCGGGTCGCAGATCAAGACAGTCGCGCTCCAGCCGCTCCGCGGCTTGACGGATCGGTTCGCGCGAGAGCAAACTATTGCGCACAATCGCCGGCCGCCCGCGCTGATTCAGCCGTTGTTCCAGTAAAAACGGCCAGGAGTAGCTGAACCGGTCAATGACCCCTCCAGTGGAACTCGTATAGCTACAGACTGTTTCCCCGAACACGATGCAAACGGTTGGCCGATTCATAATAACCCAAACCTTCTTGAATTTTTTATAAAAGCCTTTAAGTTTGGTTGCAAAAAAATGTGCTGCATTTTGAATTTAAATCAATTATAAATCCGTGTGCCAAAGGACGGCGTCCATCTCGATGTAGACCTCAGGCACGGGTGATGCGCCGAATTTCATGGCCGTCGGCAGACATCATGCCCATGTGATAGGAACGATGGTAGTAGAGGTCTTTATTAAGGATAATCTCAATATACTCCGGATTAGCCATCACGATCTTGTCGGCCACCGCAAGCGTCCATTCACAGAAATCCACCAGCTTGCCGGCCAGTTCCCGCATGCGTTTGCGGGTTAATACTCCGCGGGCAGGGTGGAGACTTCGGCGAGGGAAAAGACCGGGCCATCAATACAGACGTATTTCGGGCCGATATTGCACCGGCCGCATTTGCCGATCCCGCATTTCATGCGCATCTCGAAGGAAAGATACGTGTCCTCGCTCTTGAATCCCAGCTTGGTCAGCTCTGGCATCGTGTATTTCAACATCACCGGCGGACAGGCCCTGATCTACCTTGTCCACGGTCAGGGTTGGCTGGCATGCGCAATGTGACCGGAAAACTTTCGCGCTTAAGGCTTGTAGCTGAACCAGTCGTACTCGTACCAGCGTTTGTGCTGCAAATGATGAGCCCGCCCTGCGACCATGTAGGACCAGACCGCTTTATCAAATAGATCAACGTTGGTCTTTTGCGCCGCCGTACCGTTGACCGCGACGGCGGTCCGGGCCTGCTCCATCAGCTTCCCGAGTTCCTGCATTCGCTCGTCCGTGCCGAGGAAAGCCCATGCCGTAGTCCTGGACTGCTTCCACTCGAAAGTGATGAGGTAACTCTTCGGATCGCAATAGGTCTTTTCCACGAACAGATAGAATTTCTTGAGCGCATCCGCCGCCGGACCGTAAAGACCGGCAAAGTATTCGTCAAGCAACGTGTCAACGTTAAGCGTCGGATCATCCATGAGCTTGTAGGTGACGTAGGACTCAACATCCTGACCATAGCCGCAATGGAACATGCCGCGATAGCCGTACTGATCAAAGAGCCGGAACTGTTCGCCGATGGTGTGCGCAAAGAATCCGGGGAAACAGTGGTGTTTGTGCATGAGTGCAGATTCCACCGGGAACGTGTAGTAGAGCCAGAGATAGAGGGGACGCTTCGTCTCTTTGGCTTCATCCGCCCAGGCCTTCATCGCACTTAGGTCGTTCTTGTAGCCGCCGCGGTAGTAAGGAGTGCGGTTATTCCAGAAGCAGAACTGGACCGCCACGGAAGGATCGAGCTGGAAGCTCTCGGGCGGCCTGGCATGGGAGTGGTAGGCAAGCGTGACAATGCGTTTATCCGGGTTAGTCTTCTTGACGCGTTTGGCCACTTCGTTGACAAAGTGGAAGAAGTAATCACTGTGCCTGCCCCCGGAAAAATAGGGGAAGCGGACTCGCCAGCGCCCGATCAACTTCTGACACTTAGGGCACTTGCAGTATCTTGTGTTGTCCATGGGCTCGATGGCGAAATAGTTCTCCCCCCATTGGAACTTGCCGAGGCCGATGGACATGCTCGCGCCGTTGAAGTAGGCCGCCGCATCCTGAGCCACCTGTTCAATCAACCCCGTGCTGGTGTAGCACATCTGCGGCGGCTGGGTCCCCTCAGGATAGCCCTGGGCAAACATGTCTACCCGGCGCGTGGCCGGATTGGTCCAAAAGCGATTGTAATATTCGTATAACGAATGGTTGGCCATGCATTTCTCGCCCCCTTCCCGCATACGCAGACGGAAGAGCTGAACACAGCCGAACTTGGCGGCGGCGTACTTTCCGCTCGCATGCGCATTGGTGTATGCCGCTTTTTCCCACTGGCTGAAGCCGTCGCTCCCGCTCGGCCAGAGACTGACATACGCATCGTAGCTGTTGCTGTCATGATAAGAGGCATACCGGTAGCTAAACCGGGGGGCACGGCGAATTTCCAAACCCTTGGCGGTCAGATTTTTGTTCGCAGGGCAGACCATTCCAGTCTCTGTATGGTTAAACCACCTCACGCCGCAGAACCGCTCCAGGAAATCATACACCGCATACATTGTGCCTTGTTCATCCCAGAAGTCTGGCCAGGTTTCGAAAGCCTTCGGATCATTCATGTAGTCATACACGACCTTGCCGCGGTCAGGTTTGTCGCGGCCGGTCAGGACAAGGGTGTCCGGCAGGAAACGGATTAGATACTCCTGTAGTTTGAACGTCTCCGGCGCGATGCCGAGCGCTCGTGTGGCGCTGCTGTCGCCAACCAGAATGGAGATCCCCTTGGCCGGCACACCATTATTTGCAATCGGGAAGTCGCCGCCCGTAATCCGATTGAGATGATACCGCAGTTCAAAGGCCGCGAACTGGGCGGCCTTTGTCGCATCCGGCGCGATGACGATTGTGGCGTTGGCCTTTCCATCTCGGGCAAGAACCAGCGTGTTGGTTTCCTCGCCGAATGTTCCCTGGTTAAAGGCGCAAACCGCGAGGACGACGACCCAAATGGTTGTAATGTTCTTGGGCATGGTTTTTCTCATGCATTTGTTGTTCCTGAATCCGTGACATGATTTTCCGTCACCTGTTTCCGTCACAGGCGGATCTGCCTTTTGCACAATTTTATTCGGTTTTGTTGTTCTCCCGCAACCATTATCGGATTTATTTTGATGACCACTTCGTTTTTTGCCTCCTCCGCAGAAGCGGATATTTTACGGCCGATTTTAGCCCGTGAAATATCCTGGTTAGCCGTTCCGCCTGCGATCCGCACACTGTAACCAACGAGATATCATCCATGGTGGCATGATATATCACCTGGCGATATATCATCAAGACGGAAATTCCCAATATGCGAGGTCTTAACCAACGGTCACGCTGACCAGAAATCCTCAAAGGGTGTATCCACGTTACTCCAGGTTAATACTCCGCGGGCAGGGTGGAGACTTCGGCGAGGGAAAAGACCGGGCCATCAATACAGACATATTTCGGGCCGATATTGCACCGGCCGCATTTGCCGATCCCGCATTTCATGCGCATCTCGAAGGAAAGATACGTGTCCCCGGGCTTGAATCCCAGCTTGGTCAGCTCTGGCATCGTGTATTTCAACATCACCGGCGGACCGCAGATCAGGCAGACCGCGTCCAGCGGCGACGGTTTGACGTCGGCCACCACCGCGGGGACAAAACCCACCCTGCCCTTCCAGCCTTGGGCTGCATTGTCCACGGTCAGGGTCACCGCGATGTCCTTGCGCTTCGACCACTCGGCGAATTCATCCTTATAGCAGAGCTCGCCGGGACTCCGGGCGCCGTAAATCACCGTGATGTTTTTCACGGAGGACCGTATGTCCGGATGCAACAGGTACCGAATCGTGGCACGCAAAGTAGTCACCGCGAACCCGCCGCTGATGATGACAATGTTTTTGCCGGCCATTTTCTCAAGGGGAAAGCCGTTACCCATCGGACCCCGGAGGCCCATGGGCCGGCCCGGCTCGGCGTTGTGCAGTTCGGTGGTCACCACGCCGGTGGGATATTGTTTGACCGTGAACTCCACATAATCGCGGTCCAATGGCGAGGACGCGATTCCGATGGGGCTTTCCCCGAAGCCCAGCAGGGATAGTTCCGCAAACTGGCCGACGCGGAAATCGAAACGCCGGCGGTCCTCCGGATTCTGGAAAACCAGCCGGAAAGTCTTGATGTCGCGCGCCTCGTTTTCCACGACCACACGGTCAATCGTGACGGGATACGGGATGTAGGGATTGGGTTTTGTATTCTTATCCGTGTTCATCCGTGTGTCCATCCGTGGCAAAATTCTTTCTTATGGTTTCTCTGCCTTGGCAAGGTCCTGGATCTCCTTCAAGATTTGGCGCACGTCGTTATGCGCCGGGCAGGCCGCGATGCATCGGCCGCACCCGACGCAAAACGGAATATGAAAGCGATCGACGCCGTAACTGAATTTGTGCATGATCCGTTGCCGGGAGCGCTCTTTCTGGGACGTCCGCGGATTATGTCCCGAGGCATGCCGGGTGAACAGGTCGAACTGGCAGGTATCCCAGACCCGCACGCGGGCGCCGTCCAGGCCCCGCGTTTCCTCCTGGATATCAAAGCAATGGCAGGTCGGACACAGAAACGCGCAGGCGCCGCACCCGACGCAGGGCTCATGAATCCGGTTCCAGAGATCGGAATTGAAAATCGTTTCAAGATTGCGCTGAATGGCCGCCATATCCAGGGGCGGCGTGCTGCGCGCTTGCGACAGCTTGCGCGCTTCCGCGATTGCCGCCCGATCTTCCGCCCCGGCCGGCGGAAAGCGCTCGTACGCCGGTTTCAACGCCGCGCCCTTGTCGGTCAGGATTTCCAGCGCCATTCGATTTGCTGCTAACGGGACGAGAAACGCGTCGCAATCCCGGTTATCCATTGGGTCAATCCCCAGCTCACGGCAGAATACGAGCGGCTCATCCTCGCTGAACCCGCGCCCGATCAGGGTCGTCACGGCGCGCCGCTCCAGGTAGGGCTGGTCCGGGCTGGGCTCGGCCGAAAAAACGGCATCCAATACTTTCACGGCCTGCACATCACAGGGATGCAGACCCAGTACCGCTTGCGGTTCAGGTGGTGGCGGCGGCGAAACGGTTTCCTTGCCCTTTTCGCGGTGATAACGGAAAAACACTTCGGTCCGGGGCAACAAGGCCTGCTTGGGCGGCACACGTGGAATTCCACAGGTCCAATCCGCCTGTTCCGGCGCGCTCAGCCACGCGAAAACGCACAGGCCATCGTCATTGCGCGTGGGCGCCAGCACCTTGCGCCCCTGCATGAGCGCGCCGACGAACGCCGGCATATCGGTCAGCGGAATGATTCTGATTTCCTTGGTCATCGGATAAACTCGTTGCAATCGTCTGTACCGTACATGGCCAGGGGCGGCTGGGCCGCCTCGTCCATGCCGGCCATGAACCCATATTCCTGTTTCACATGACTGCGGAGATGATCGTTGTACAGCCGCAAATCCACCTGCATGGGACATCCGCGGACACAGGCCCCGCATCCTGTGCAACGCCCTCCCAGGTGCATTAACCGCTGAAGATGGAACATCATGGCGTCGGCAGGATCGTCGGTCCGGCCGACCCATTTCGGCTTGGACGCATCGGCAAAACACGTCTTGCAGTAACAGGCCGGGCACAGGTTCCGGCACGCGTAGCACAGGATGCACTTGCTCATTTCTTTATGAAACCGCTCCCAGCGGTGATCCGGCGACGCTTTCCTCAGCGCCTCCATCTCGGGCGTGATTTCCGGCAAGTCCGGCTGAGGCACCGGCGCGCCAATCACATAATCCGCGATGACCGGATTATGGACCGGGCATTCCCGGCAGGCCGCGTAAATTTCGCTGCCCACATGCCGCCGATCAATGACTCCGCGACAGGGCGCGCCGATGATGATAAGGTCCTTGCGGTCCACCTGCTTTTCCTGGAGCAATCCCACCATTGATCGGGAATCACAGCCTTTGACCACGATGGCGACCTTGCGATCCTTGAACTTGTGCAGGTAATTGGCCAGGTTCATCTCGCAGCGGTCGTCAAAAATCAGCGCCTCCACCTGCCGTGCCAGGTCTCGTTCCGCCTCGGGGTTCGAAGCCTGCTGGGCATGGCCGGCGCCCAAAGCGCCATGAATGATCAGCGGCGCGGTCGTCAGGGGCTGGGTGGCGGCCTGGTAGCCGATGAAAACCTCCACCTTACCCGTGGTCAGCAATTCACGGGCCAAGGTCTTCAAATCAACTTGTTTAATAGCCGTCATGTTAATTTTCGATTTTCAATTTGCGATTTGCGATTTTTCAGAACAAAGCCATTTTTTGAATTAGACCCGGCAGGTGCCGGACAACTGAAATCCTGGATTCCCGATCAGGTCGGGAATGACAAACAAAGGCGATCCATTCTGTCATTCCCGCGAAAGCGGGAATCCAGAATATGCGTCACTTTTGAAATTCCTAAGCATTAAATTATATTCTCACAAGGTGTTTCGCCAGCCGCCGGTTGGGACCCAGGGCCCTGACTTTCTCCGTCACCTCGGCCATGACCTGCGCAAACTTCGCGCCTTCCGCCGCCGAAACCCATGAAAACTGGACGCGCCCGTCCTCGACGCCGACAAAGTCCAGCAGTTCCTTCAGCAGCCGGAACTTCCGGCGCGCATGGTAATTGCCGGTCAGGTAATGGCAATCCCCCGGATGGCATCCCGAGACGAGGACACCGTCAATGCCCTCCTGGAGTGCCTTGAGAATATACCCCGGGTTCACGCGCCCGGAACAGGGCACGCGCACGATACGGGCATTCGGCGGATACTGCAAACGGCTGACGCCGGCCAGGTCGGCCCCGGCATACGAGCACCAGTTGCACAAAAACGCCAGAATCCTGGGCTGCCATTCTGAATGCTGTTCGCTCATAGCGCTGAAATCTCCGCCATAATCTGCTCGTCCGTAAAACCCCGCAGGGTGATTGCGCCGCATCGGCAACTGGCACTGCACGCGCCGCATCCCTTGCAGAGCGCCGGATTGATCTTGGCCAGCAGACGGTCGCTCCGACCGATCTGCTGGACTTCCAGTGTGATGGCCCCGAACGCACAAATCTTTTCGCACAGTCCACAAGCTACGCAGCGCTCCGCATCCACGTCGCCGATCGTGCCGTGCGCCTCCAGTTCGCTCTTCGACAGAAGCACGCACGCCCGGGACGCCGCCGCCAGCGCCTGGGCCATGGATTCATCCGCCGACTTGGGAGCGTGCGCCAGGCCGGCAACGTAAATGCCGTCGGTCGCGAACTCCACCGGCCGCAGTTTAACATGCGCCTCCAGGAAAAACCCGTCCTGGTTCAATGGCACCTTGAGCTGTTTGGCGAGGGCGTCATTGGCCTCGATATCCGCGACCATGCCGGTGCTGAGCACGAGCAAATCGGGTTTCAGGGTCATCTTCTGCCCGAGGATTGCGTCCTTCACGCTGACCGTGGGCGCCCCACCCTTTCCGTTCCAAGTCACTTCCGGCCGCGCGCTCAAATCGAACCGCGTGAACAGCACCCCCTGGTCGCGGGCTTGGGCGTAGTACGGCTCCCGCAGGCCGTACGTGCGCATATCGCGGTAAAGCACATGCACATCCGCCCGCGGATACAGCGCCTTCAGCCGGATGGCATTCTGGACCGCCTTGGAACAACAGACGCGACTGCAATAGAGCCGCGGCTCTTCCCGCGACCCAACGCACTGGATCATGACCACCGATGACGGTTCGTTCTTCAGTCCCTGTTCCAGCCGGCGGCTCAACTCCAGCTGGGTCATGATATTTTTATGTTGGCCAAACCCGTATTCCTTGGGCTGGTATTCCACGGCGCCGGTCGCCACGACAATGGCGCCGTGCTTAAATACGGCGCCGTTGGAAAGCGTGGCTTCATAATTGCCCACAAACCCCTTGATCTCCCGGAGGGTGGCGCCGACATGCGTCTCAACGCGGGGATGATTCTGAACCCGGTTGATGGTGGCGAAGAGCAAAGCCTGGAGGTCCTGGCCGTCGAGGGTTTTTTGTAATTTCCGCAGATTGCCGCCCAATTCCTTGTCCTTCTCCACCAGGCAGACCTTGAAGCCCTGGTCGGCGATCGCCAGGGCGGCGGTCATGCCGCTCAAGCCGCCGCCCATGACGAGGGCCGTCGAAGTTACCGGCAGGGTGACCGATTTCAGCGGCGCCGCCAGCCGGGCCATGGCCACCGCCATGCGCACCAGGTCTTGCGCTTTTTCCGTCGCACCCTGCGGGTCACGCTGATGCACCCAGGAACACTGGTCGCGGATATTGGCCATGACGAACAGATGCGGATTCAATCCCGATTCCCTCATCGTTTCCTGGAACAAGGCCTCATGCGTCCGTGGCGAGCAGGATGCCACCACGACCCGGTTGAGCCGGTGCTCCTCAATGCGCTGTTTGATGAGTTTCTGGGTATCCTGGGAGCAGGTGTACAGATTGTTGTCGGCATAGGCGACGCCCGGAAGCGTCGCGGCATAATCCTTCACGGAGGGCACATCCACAACGCCGGCGATATTGATGCCGCAATGGCAGATAAACACGCCCACGCGCACCGGCTCGCCCGCGATATTCCGCTCCGGCGGATAGGTCTTTGCGGTAACCAGCGTGTTCCGCGCCGGCGCCAGAAGACAGGCGACCTCACAGGCAGCCGCACTGGCCTGAATGACGGTCTCCGGAATATCCTTTGGCCCCGTCGCGGCACCGGCGGCAAACAGTCCCGCACGCGACGTCGTCAGCGGCCGCAACGGCTCGGTCCAGATGAAGCCGAACGCGTTCATGTTTACGCCCAGCGTGCGCGCAAGCCGGCACATATCCGCGGACGGCTCCAGGCCGACTGAAAGAATCACCAGGTCGAACCGCTCCCGCTGGATCCGGCCGGATTCATCGGTAAAGACCACCTCGTTCTCGCCGGTTTTTTCATCGCGCACGACGTCAGCCACGCGCGAGTACTTGAAGACAATGCCGTATTCCGACTTGGAGCGCTCCACGAACCTGTCAAAATCCTTGCCGAACGCCCGGATATCCATGACAAAAATGGTCGGCTCCACGGTGCGCTCATGCTCCTTGGCGATAATGGCTTCTTTGATCGCATACATACAGCAGACCGACGAGCAGTAGCCGTTCCGGCAGGATACATCGCGCGAGCCGATGCACTGCAGGAATGCGATCCGCCGCGGGGCGCGTCCATCCGAAGGCCTCACAACATGACCGCCAAAGGGCCCGGAGGCGGAGAGCATGCGCTCGAATTCCATGCTGGTCACGACGTCGGGGTTGGTGGTGTAGCCCTGGCCATAATCATGATCCGGCACGAAGGTCTCAAATCCCGGCGCGGCAATGATGGCGCCCACATCAATCTGTTCAATGTTATCCTGCTGGTCGTGACAAACTGCGCCGGGCTTGCAAGCCCGCACACACTGTAAACACTCGGAACAGACGGTACAATGGAGGCACCGTTGGGCTTCCTGAATGGCTTGCTCGGCCGTATATCCGAGTTCGACTTCGGCAAAAGATCTAATCCTTTCATCAACCGGCAAGTGGCGCATTGGAACTCTAGGGGTCCGGGGATATGCACCTGGCGGTAACGGCGTCGGGTCTCCGGCCGGACGCGAAAATTCCAGGGGGTGACGGACCAGGGACGGTTGCTTGTCATTCAGGAATTTATCGATCGCTACGGCCGAGCGCTGACCGGCGGCAATTGCATTGACGGCAAGATCAGGGCCAGAAACAACATCGCCGCCGGCAAAAACCCCTTTGATGTTCGTAGCTAAGGAGCACGCGTCAACAGTAATAAGCCCCCTGCTGGTTTCCAGTAAGTCGTTAGCCGCCCTTAGCACTTCCCTATCGGCCTCCTGGCTTATCGCCGGAATCACCATATCGGCTTCGATGACGAACTTGGAATCGGGAATGGGAATCGGCCGCCGTCGTCCCGAAGCATCGGGCGCACCCAGTGCCATACGGACACATTCCAAGGCGGCCACTTTACCATCTTTCCCAAGGATACGTATAGGCGCGGTCAGAAAGCAAAACTCAATGCCTTCTTCTTCACAGGCCGTGATTTCTTCCTGGCTACTTGGCATTTCGACCCGGGAACGGCGATAGACAATTCCGACCTTGTGGGCACCAAGACGCAAAGCCGTGCGGGCTGAATCAATGGCCACATTGCCACCCCCAATCACGGCCACGACTTTATTCGCGACCTCCAAAAGCAGGTCTGTTTTGGTTTGATACAGGAATCCGGCGCCGTGCATAACGCCGATAAGATTCTCACCCTCCATGTCCAATTGCCGGCTCTTATGCGTTCCGGTGGCAATAAAGATAGCTTCGAAGTGCTGGTTGAACAAATCATTGAATGTTAAACGCGTCCCGATCGGGGTTTTCAGCCTGATTTCTACACCGGAGCGCTTGATCGTTTCAATTTCATAGTCCAAAATCTTCACGGGTAACCGGTATTGCGGTACCCCGACGCGCAACATGCCGCCGGCCACAGCCAGTGCTTCAAAAACCACCGGCTTATATCCCATGTTGGCCAAGGCCCACGCGCAAGTCAACCCTGCCGGTCCCGATCCGACAATCGCGACGTGACGATTTGCGCCGCGTTGCGGAAATTCGGCTTTGCGTATGTCCAGGATTTCCTGCGATATTTTGGGTGGTTGGCCGTTCAACGCCACGCCGATTTCGCGATCGGCAAGAAACCGGTGGAGCGCGCGGATGGCCAGCGCCTCGTCCACCGCGCCCCGGTTGCAAGCCTCCTGACACGGCTGATTGCAAATCCTGCCGCATGTGGCGGGAAAGGGATTGCGCGCGCGGTACAATTCCAAGGCCTCATCGAACTTGCCCTGGGCTATCAGGGCAATGAAGCCCTGCACATTAACTCCCGCCGGACAAGCATGGCGGCACGCCGCGAAGCCTCGCTTGTCAATAACAAACGCGCTGGGATACGCTTGGGGATAGGGACGAAAAATCGCTTTGCGCTCGCCCAGCGCAGCATCAAATTCATTGGCAACGGTAACGGGACACACCGTGACACACTCACCGCAACCGGTGCACTTGTTCAAATCAACGAAACGAGCACGTCGACGAATTTTTACCTTGAAATTTCCGGCCGAGCCGGAAATTTCCTCGAGATGAGACCAGGTAATCGTCTCAATATTCAAATGTCGCCCGCATTCGACAATCTTCGGCGAAAGAATGCACATGGAACAGTCGTTCGTTGGAAACGTCTTGTCCAGGCGCGCCATGTTGCCGCCGATGGCCGGCGTCGCCTCCACCAGGTACACCTTGAACCCGCTGTCCGCGAGGTCCAGGGCCGCCTGGATGCCGGCAATGCCGCCGCCAATCACCATAACGGCGCCGGTCATTGCTTGCGATTGTCGGGATGCGATCATGATTTTAAACTCGCCAGGCACTCATCCACGCGCTGTTTTAACGCCGCGTACTTCGGACGGTCGGCCACCAGCAGGTTGGCCGCATCCCGTCGCAGTTTAAGCATTGATTCCTCCAGCCGGACCAGTTCTTCCGCCATGTCCGCCTGCACATGGCCTTCCTTGACCGCCAGGGCGCGGAGCGCCTTCATTACATCCCGGAATTTGACGTTCTGGGGACACTTGGCGTAGCAGGCATAACACTGGATGCACTGCCAGAGCATGGGGGAAGAGAGCACCTCGCGCCGCATCCCCAGAAGCACCTGGCGGATGATTTTGCGCGGATTAAAATCATCATTCACGCCCGCCACCGGGCAGGCGGCCGTGCAGGTCCCGCACGCATAACACAGCTTGATGTTCTCGCCGCCGGGATAGGCCTCCACGTCAAACTTGAACTTCGGATCCAAATCTTTGCTTAAGATATTTTCCATAATTCCCCCATCTGCCTGTGCTGATTACAGTGTGAATATTTAGCCACGGATTGAACACGGATTTTTTTAAAAAACCATGCGCTTAAATTCGACTTTGGTTCTGCCAAAGTTAACTAAAAGCCCCACCTTAATGCCCGTTGCTTTTAATTC